>JAQBRM010000026.1 GCA_028286485.1 Candidatus Nomurabacteria bacterium | reverse complement strand
CACTCTTTCAGCTTTCGGGTAATGGACTTATCACCATTCAAAAGGGTGTTCTTGATAATCTGTTGGGTAATAGTCGAACCGCCCTGCATGTAGCTGGCATGGGTGATATTGATCAGGGCGGCGCGAATAATAGAGGTCGGACGAATACCGATGTTGTTATAAAAGTCCTGATCCTCGATGGAAATAACCGCCTTTTGAATAGGATCACCCATTTGGGAAAGCGGGACTTGTGTTCGTCGAACGGACTGGTGAACGTCATAAAGGACGATTTGGCCCGTGCGATCGGTGATCTTGGAAGAGTTGGCTATCTGGCGTGCTTCAAACGTCGAGATATCAGGCAGTCTGATAAAGCTGGCCCAAACCAGTACTACGCCAATACTGATAAAAAAAAGGGCGAGGAGTCCCAAGAGAATTTTTTTCCAAGGAATGCGTCGGATATATTTCCGTATTTTCTTCATACCCTCTATCATAATAAAAATCCTTTAAAAAACAAAGGAAAATAAAAATAATACGTTGACAAAAAATATCGCTCATCTATACTAGTTCTAGGTGTTTGGAGGGATTTTCCCTCTCACGGCATTAAGCTGTAGCCAAACACCCAACAAAGAACCCGCCCTACGGCGGATTTTTTGTTTCATTTTTTATTAATCCTCTTCCGGCTCTCCTTCATGGAGCACCCTAGTCTTTGTCGACTTATTCATACCCCAAGATGGAATAATACTCCAGAATATTTTTTGACTGTTTTCAACTTGTTTCACGATAACCTTTATTCGATCTCTTTTTACCACAGCAATAAATTCGTAATAGGTTACTGGTTTTAATATATTTTCCCACCTACTATTAATTTTAATGTATTCAAATCGTTTTGTTTCCAATATTCCTTGTAAGGTATGAGATTGTGAGATAATTTCTGGCACCATTCCTAAAAGTTTAAATCTCATGTATTGGTCACCCATAGAGCGGGAGACATCTCGTTTTTTAAATTTCAAATGAGAAATACCTTCTGCGTTGAAATGCACAGTATCTTTTAAATAAGGACAATATATCTCACCTATTTCTTTATAATATACTTCACCAACATTTTTTATGAGATCAAAATCTTCCATACCCACACAAGTCTAACAGGTACCCTGTCAAGAAAAAGATAATAAAAAATAAAGAAAAAATGAGGAGGAAGTGGTACACTGCATATATGGAAAAAACTGAACTGATGGATATCTTGTTGCATAAGGGGGTAGCGGATATCCTGCCTAATAAGGCTTTTCTGGAAAAAGAACTGGCTTCCGGTAGAAAACTGACTATTTATGCCGGCTTTGATCCGACTGCTCCGACCTTGCATATCGGTCATACCATCCAGCTTCGCAAGTTGCGGCACTTCCAAGACCTAGGCCACAGAATAATTTTCTTGGTGGGAGATTTCACTGCGCGTATCGGTGACCCGACCGACAAAACTTCCGCGCGAAAACAATTGACCGAGAAAGAAATCAAGACCAATCTTAAGGCCTACAAAAAACAAGCCGGTAAATTTATTCGATTTAACGGCAGCAATGCCGCACAGATAAAATTCAACAATGACTGGTTGGGCAAAATGAAATTTGCCGATGTGTTGGCATTGGCGTCAAACATGACCGTGGATCAAATGCTCAAGCGCGATATGTTCGTGCGCCGCATGGAAGAAGAAAAGCCGATATATATTCACGAATTCATGTACCCGTTGATGCAGGGGTACGATAGCGTGGCAATGAATGTGGATGGTGAAGTGGGGGGCAATGACCAGCTTTTCAATATGCTGGCCGGACGTACCCTGTTAAAACAATTGAAAAATAAGGAGAAATTTGTCATCACGACAAAACTACTTGAAGATAACAATGGCAAGAAAATGGGCAAGAGTGAGGGCAATATGGTCAGCCTGCTTGATAGCCCCGAACAAATGTACGGCAAGATTATGAGTTGGACTGACGGTTTAATAGTGCCTGGGTTTGAATTGTGTACTGACTATACTCCGGATCAAATAATCTTTGTAAAAAATGAATTGGAAAAAGGCATCAACCCTCGTGATCTTAAAATGCGATTGGCATATGAAATTGTGAAATCATGCACTGATGACAAAAGTGCTCAACGCGCAGAAGAAGCATTCATTGCCACGTTTCAAAAAAAAGAACTGCATGAAAGTATTACTGAAATCTCGGGCAATGGAAAAACATTGGAAGAAATTCTGATTGAAGAAAATATTGTTTCATCCAAATCCGAATTGCGAAGACTTATTGAAGCGGGAGCAGTAACGAATTTTGAAACCAAAGAAGCTGTCAGTATTGAAGAATCAAAAGAAATGGCAAAGAATGGTGTCTATAAGATCGGCAAGAGCCGCATCATCCGTATTGTTTAAAGATTAAAAAGTTCTCCCAACATTGTAGACCAAGTTTTTTGTAAAAAGTTCACCACCAAAAAAGAGGGGATGAAAACAATGCTGAGTACTACAAAAAGCAGCAATTTTCCTGCAAAAATGAGTGTTTTTTCGACGAATTCCATTAGGCCATCCTAATGGTAAAGGCCCGTATTGTAAAGCCACGGTTTTTGTTGTCTGTCACGAATAGTGATTTTTGGCATGCTACTATACTTATATGACTATAGTGGTGGCTGGGGGAAGCGGGTTTATCGGTACGATGCTGACAAAACGATTGTTGGGGCAAGGGCACACGGTTATTGTGGTGGCAACCCATTCTCCTTTGTTTACTCATCAGAATCTCTTTTTTATACAGGTGGATGCTGCCAATAATCCATTACCGTACAATATTTTGGAACAAACTGATGCAGTCATAAATCTCATCGGCGCCCCTATTAATAAAAAATGGACCGAATTCTACAAGCAAACTATTCGTGACAGCCGGGTGAAAAGCACGGAATGTATTGTGGCGGGCATTGCGGCGGCGCAAAATCGACCAACGGTGTTTATTTCCGCTTCAGCCACCGGTTTTTACGGGAACACCGGTGAAGAAGTAGTGGATGAACAAACGCTCAATGGATCAGGATTTTTAGCCAGCGTGTGCGCGGAATGGGAAACAGCGGCTCGCAAGGCGACAGAGTATGGCGTACGTGTTGTTTGTATCCGCACTGCGCCTGTCATTGGGCAAGGGGGTATGTTGGCGGAATTAAAGCGTATCGCGTCATTCGGTTTTATCCCACGCTTAACAAAAGAAAATCCTTGGTTCTCTTGGATATCTGATCTCGATGTTGTAAACGCCTATCTGTTCGCACTGGAAACAAGTACCTTGCAGGGAGTGGTGAATGCCAGCGCACCGGAACCGATTCGATACAATGATTTTCTACAGACATTAAAAAATAATTGGAAGCATCGCCTGATTGTAACGATGCCGTCATGGGCAGCCAAGAAACTATTTGGTGAAGGGTATGAAGAACTGACTGATAGTAGTCGCGTAGTACCGAAACGATTACTCGATAAGGGATTTCAATTTGTGTATCCAACCATAGAGAGTGCTATAAAGCCACATGAAACGAATTGATGTTAGTACAACAGGGTGGGATCAATATGCTTTACTTGATTGTGGGGAAGGCAGAAAACTGGAGCAGTTGGGAAGTGTTATTCTCGATCGTCCTGATCCGCAGGCATTATGGAAAAAAGCTATGCCGCAGGAGTGGGCCAAAGCGCAAGCGCAATTCTTGTGGGCCGAGAAAGGTGATCGCTGGAGCCTGACAAAAGGAATGCCCGAAGAATGGCCAATGCAATGGCAGGAAATGAATCTCACACTTTCCTTCAAAGGGTTCAAGCATGTGGGTGTATTTCCCGAGCATGAACATCAATGGGTATTATTACAACAGCTCGCCAAGAAACATGGCGATCTGCGCATGTTGAATTTATTCGGTTACACCGGTGCGGCCAGTGTTGCAGCAGCGCAAATGGGGATGAGGGTGACCCACGTGGATGCATCCAAACAAACCATCATGACCGTGAAAGAAAATGCTACACAGTCAGGATTGGCGGGGGACAGTCTGCGTGTCGTAACCGAAGATGCATTGAAGTACGCCAAGCGACTGGTGCAGCGCGGGGAGCAATTTGAAGTCATTGTCATGGACCCGCCGGCATTCGGGCGCGGCCCGAAAGGAGAAGTATGGAAAATTGAAGAAAAAATACTGGAGCTTGTTGCCTTGGTACCGCAACTCCTATCACCAGATGCCAAGCTCGTTATTCTCAACGGCTATGCCGCGGGATTCAGCGCGCGAACATTCGCGGAACTATTGCACGATGTATTACCACACGGCACTATTTCATACGGGGAAGTTTCCTTACAGCAACGCGACAGCGACCGGGTACTGACGACCGGTATTTATACGCAGTGGCAGGACAAGTAAGGGTGACGTGATATACTTTCCCCCATGCCTTCTACAAAAACCACACCGAAATACGGTTATCCGAATGATTTAAAAGTGAAACGCGGTCTCAATGGCCTTGGTTTGTTTACTGCGGTGCCGATGAAAAAAGGCGACTGTATCATTGAATACGTCGGTGAGATTCTGACAACCGATGAGCAAGTCAATGAACGTGGGGGACAGTATTTGTTTGAAGTATCGAAAAACAAGACCATTGATGGCTCTGGGCGCTCAAATATCGCGCGCTACATCAACCATTCCTGCCGACCGAATGCCGAGGTGGAAATCGTCAAGGGCCGCGTCTTTGTCTATGCCAAACGCGGTATCAAGGAAGGAGAAGAACTGTGCTATGACTACGGCAAGAGCTTCTGGAATGAATACATCAAGCCAAAAGGCTGCCGCTGTCCGAAGTGCGCCCTTAAGAACTAGTTTTCGTCGTCGTATTTGCTGGAGAAGATATAGTCTTCTATTTCTGACTTGAGATCATCTTCTTCTTCAGGATCTTTTTGTTCATCATCAAGACCGAGTAATGGGTCAACGAGGGTGTCGTCAGCAAGCTTGTCATCATCAACAACCACTTCCTCATCGTCCACCACCTCCAGTGCGGCAAGATCCGTCTCATCTACTCCTGTGCCTGTTGCCTCCTCGAAATCTTTTTCAGTATCCATAATTGATTGCGCAAATAAAATTAATTTTTATAGCCTAAGTTGTATCAGATTATATAAATTGCTGCAAGCGCAACGTACCGGCCGCGGCCATGCCAAGGGCAATAGCATCCACTTCATCATCCAGTTTTTTGGCAATATCGATTTTTAATGTCAGTGCCACCATCTTTTGCACTGACTTTTTGTCCGCATTGCCGCTGCCGGTCATGGCCAGCTTCACCTCTTGAGGGGAGAGTTCAATAAGAGGGATATGGTGAAGCCCTGCCAACACCACGATGACCCCACGGGATTCGGCGACCGCCATCACGGTTTTCTTATTCACTGAAAAAAAGAGGGTTTCCAATGCAATGGCGTCCGGTTTGTGTTCCAAGATGGCGGATTCCACATTTTTAAATATAAATGCTAGGCGCTGAGCATGAGTATCTTTTTTGTCGGTGCTAATGCACCACGAATGAAAGATTTCTGGTGGGTTCGTCGTATGGATAAGGGCAACACCACACCGATCAAAACCGGGGTCTATGGCGAGGATCGTTTGTGCGGTATCACTTTTCACGAATATATTCCTTACCTTTCCCAGTTAATTGCCGACCGCGAGGAGTACGCTCCAAAAGACCAAGTTGTATCAAGTACGGCTCAGTTACGTCTTCAATCGTGCCATCATCCTCACCAGTAGCCGCCGCGAGATTGTTGACTCCAACCGGACCACCACCAAACTTATCACGGATAGTCTTCAATAAGTTGATGTCGTGAGCACTTAAGCCATTCTCATCGAGACCGAGCAGGGTGAAAGCTTGGGCAATACTCTCTTCATCAAGAGAGCGATCATGCATTTGGGCATAGTCACGCACGCGACGCAGCAGATAGTTGGCAATACGGGGAGTTTTGCGACTGCGCGCGGCAATGGCAGTGTCCGTATGTTCGGGCAGTTTCAGATCAAGCAGGGTGGCAGAGCGACGAAGAATACGCGCGATCTCTTCATCGGTGTAGAACTCCAAGCGATAGGTACCCCCCGAGAAACGAGAACGCAATGGAGCGGATAGCATACCGAAGCGTGTGGTAGCTCCCACTAAAGTGAATGGCGGCAGATCCAGCTGCACGGTGCGAGCGGACGGACCTTTGCCGATCATGATATCCATTTTGCCGGTTTCCATGACAGGGTAGAGCACTTCCTCAATCGTTTTGTTTAGGCGATGAATTTCATCAATAAATAACATGTCACCAGGTTGCAGGTTGGTCAAGATGGCAGCGAGGTCTCCAACGCGTTCAATAGCCGGACCGGATGTCAGTCGTACCTGTGCATTCATTTCTTTGGCAATGACATGTGCGAGCGTGGTCTTGCCAAGCCCGGGTGGTCCATAAAAAAGCACATGCTCCGGTGCTTGTCCGCGTGTTTTAGCAGCCCCAATGAGGATGGAGAGGGATTTTTTGATCTGCTCTTGCCCGACATAGTCTGCAAAGGTGGTGGGGCGGAGTAATGAGTCGCTAAATTGTTCTTCGGGTGGGGTACTTGACATTTTTTTATAATATGCTATCCTATTACTAGTTCAATAACACATACATTCTACTACACATCGTAGTAAGTGTTGAAAGAAGGTACTAATCTCTAAGCAGTCAGCCACAGGTTCTAAGTGTTTGCGCAGGACGTTTTGGTTTCGACTGGGGCTATCCTACAATTATGCTTTACTTGTATGTCAACGCACATACAAGGACTGTTTAGAGATTAGTGCTTTTTTTATTTCCATAAATGGGGACAGGCCCCTTTTTAGAACATCTTTATTTCTTTTTCGTGTTTTATTCACAACATTTTTTACCGACCCAGTAATCATTAATATATTTTATTTATAATTATAATTTTAGAATCATTAAAAACCTTTCTATATCAATACATATTAAAGGTAAAGAAAAAATAAAAAGGGGCCTGTCCCTATTTATTTTTGTTCATCAAGATCAACGACAGAGATGACCTCGGGCATGTCAGTGATGCCTTGCAGAATTTTGATAATGCCGTCTTCGCGCATATCGAGCGTACCCTGTTTGTCGGCAATGGCCTTGATATCTCGTTCGGTCGGATTGGAAAGAATGATGTGCTCAATATTGGCATCCATCTGCACCACTTCGAAAATACCCAATCGTCCCTTGTAGCCGGTATTGTTGCAATTCGGACAGCCTTTTACTCCCCACAGCGTCGCGACATCGCGCTTCACGCCGAACTGTTCCATGTTTTTGCCATTAGTAACAGCGGTATCCCAAATTTGTTGAATCGTTTTCCTCTCTTCATCAGCGATTGGTCGCTCATATTTGCATACCGTACAAAGCTTGCGCACTAAGCGTTGGGCAATTGATAATGAAAGTGCCGAGACCAGAATCTTTGGATTAACATCAAGGTCAATCAAGCGGGGAATTACTCCGGACGCATTGTTGGTGTGCAATGTTGAGAAGACGATGTGACCGGTCAAGGCCGACTCGACGGCAATCTTGGCCGTTTCGGAGTCGCGGATTTCTCCCACCATGATAATGTCGGGGTCTTGTCGCAATGCGCTGCGCAATCCTTCCAAAAACGTGTACCCTTTTTTATGATCGACTTGTGTCTGCGTGATACCGGCGAGGTGATACTCGATCGGATCTTCAATGGTAATGATCTTCAATTCCGGACTGAAGACTTTCTGTAAAAAGGCATACAAGGTGGTGGTCTTACCGGAGCCGGTCGGGCCGGTCAGGAGGACCATGCCATTCGGTTTCTTGATACCGCGCATGAAAATATCGAACAGTGGCGGCGAAATACCGAGCTCATCGAGCTGCACCTGAATGGATTTGGGATTCAAGATACGCAGCACGATAGACTCGCCATAGGCGCCGGGAATCATGGAAGTACGAAAGTTGATTTCTCCCGCATCACCGAGAAAGGCACTGAAGCGTCCGTCTTGCGGCGTCGCGCTGATAGTCAGTTTCAAACCGGACAACAACTTGATGCGCGTATTGATTTGTTTATAGGTATCAAAATTAAACGTGGTGATGATGTGCAGCACACCGTCTAATCGAAAGCGCAGCTCGACACTGCCCTCCATCGGCTCCACATGCACGTCGGAAGCGCCGATACCGATACCGGCACCGAGAATGATTTCCAAAATACGGGAGAGGTGGTGGGCATTGCCGCTTTCATTGATGGCATCATTGATGACCTTCACTGCATCTTCCATTGTCTTGACGGTCTTACTGAGATCGAGCAAGACATCAGGCGAGACATCCAAGCCGCCGGCTCGAGAGCGTGTGGCAAATGAAAGATCTTGGTAGTGACTCCAGACTTTCTCAATGCTTTTCTCGCTGGCCATGACCATGACGACTTCATACCCTTCACCTTCCAAAAAGGCTTTGGCTTCCAGGGCGCCGTGTGAAAGCGGGGAACGCACCGCCAACATCAATTTCTTATCAATCAGCTTGTACGGACCAACATCAAATGTCTTGGCCTGCTCCTCAGTCAACAAACGAATGGCGTCGTTATCAATAGCTTGCGACAGTAGATCGACATGCTCAATGCCGTACTGCTGCTCCGCCAACATCGCCACCACGTCTTCTTCTTCCGCTTCACGCAGGTTCTTGATCCGCTTCAGCTGATCATCTTCATCAAATTGCACCATGATAATAAGTATAGCGTACTTCGGGGTATAAAAATAAAAAAGCTTCTCTTATAAAAAGAGAAGCTTCATGGTTTTGATTAATGATGATGTGTACCAGGATACTTCGGAGGTGTACCTCCACTCGAATTTGAACCAGAACTCGGGGAAACTACTTTTTGCTGATCAGCACTCACAACGTCGCCATTTACAATCATTTCGCCGGCTCTAAGCTCGAGCAGGTTATAATTGTAAATCTTAGCTGTTCTGAATTCATTTAATGCGATACCAAGCCTCCTGCTTATTTCAGCCAGCTGAGCCGGATCAAAGTAAGTGATAGGATTTATAATAGGTGCTTCCACTCTAACATAATGGCTAGGAATTCCTTTTACCGGCAACCACGCAATAATATCCATATACACTGCCTGGTGCTCAGTAATATACAAACACTTTTTGTCATAATCGTACAAAGTAAACCATTGAGTGCCATCCTTTCCTTTAATACTATTCGTATCAGGGTGAGCCACCAATGACCCCCTTATGCCATCAACAGGTTTTTTCTGACCGTCGTAATAGGTTAATTGAGAGCGAGGAGGTTGTGCAACGATCTTTTTACAGGTACTAGAAGAAACAATTGTCAGCAAACATATCGCCGCCAACAATATCATTAATTTATTTTTCATTTTCAAATGTTTTTGGTTTTTTCGAACTATAGCAATAAATGAGAATTTGTCAAATGACGTGTGATTAGGACACAAGGATGTCTAGTTGACAATAAGGTAAACGTATGCTAGCGTAAGAAAAAACACAACACTTCTTTAAAAGAAATCGAACTATGAAAAAACTAATATTGTTATGCGTGGTCGGGTTCATAGTGAACACCTGCCTCAGCACTGTTGCAAAAGCTCAGTACGGACATCGCGTCATGGGGTACGGGTATTTTAAATCAGCGTATCAAAAATGCAATGATGCGAAAGCAGAAGAGCATTTCAAGAAAGCTATGATCGCCTTATTCTCTCATGAAGATAAAACAGCAATGATTTATTTAAGAGAGGACATCGGCCTAATATGCGACGACTACCGGCAAATTATCGCCAACGGTGTAGCTGATCAAAGTGGGTACCAAGTACCTGATGATGCCACAATGGTAGATTTATATCAGAACCATTTGGAGTTCCTCACCGTGTATGCCGATCACTGGGAGAGTCACACCAGTACGTATTTGCAAAAAAATAGCACCGATCCGGTGACGTTTAATCCTACTACTTCCAACATCTACCACAGAGATCATTGGAGGATAGCCAGGCTGCATATGCCTAACAACGGTATATCGGATCAAATTACGTACTGTGCAAACCTCGCACCGCCTATCGCCGGTATTGCTCCTGTCTACAACGGCCCCGAAACCGGCTATCAGCGTAGTGGACTTGCTGCCAACACCACTGTTGAGCAGAAGTCCTCGTCAGTTGTTTATAGGAAACAAACCACTCAGTGGGATGAGGAACATGCCAACAACAACCTTAAAAAGTGTAACACTGGCAGAACTTTACTCATTGTGGGCGCAGCAATTGTTGTGGCCACCGTCGCATATCTGTTATTGAAACCAAAAGATCATAGCTACAGCAACGGTTGGGTTCACGACAGTAACACTTCTCCATGGCCCGCAGGGTCAGGGGGTAGTGGAAACGGACCAAGTTATTAGTCCTTAGAGAACGATGACGCTTTTAGCTATCATTGTTCTCTTTATTCTTTAGTGTCTTACCGGTCGGTAGGGTACTAAAGAGTGAATTGACATTTTCCCCATACTATGGTATGGTTAGAATCTTAAAACGTCGTAATTATAAGTGAAAAAAAAGATGAGTATGAAAAAAATTATTATATCAATACTGACTTTGGTCATTGGAGTATCGTTGTTCTCAACGACGGCCTTTGCTGATGCCAGTTTTAATTCCGGATCCGGATTATTGCCTACCGTTACGGTAAGTAATGTAACCACCAACCCTTGTTCTTATGGAGCAGGTATTGGTTGTTGGTCAACGAGCGCCAGCGCTCAGCCTGGTGATGAGATCGCCGCACAGGTGTCTTTTGCCAACACAAGCAATGAGACAGCACAAAATGTAACCGTCAGTCTTCAGCCGAGTCGCAATGGCAACATTGTGTCATTTTACGGTGGAGCTGCGGCAACGAATGCCCCTCGCACCACAGGAAATGCTACGGTGACATTGTCACAAGCAGTAAGTATCACAGAACTAGGGGGTGATCAGCGTGCTGACTGGCGTACAAACCATGACAGTACTCCACGCGAAGTGGACATAAACGCCCTGCTTGGTTCAGGTTTCAATGTGGGCAATATCGCTCCCGGTGAACAAGGTGTCCTGACTGTTCGTTTCCATGTAAATGGTACAGCGACCAATAACAGCAGTTGTACTATCAACAGCTTCAACGCTAACCCTACTTCTATCAATATCGGAGGTTCAAGTTCATTGAACTGGGGTACTTCTAACTGTAGTTATGTAAACATTACTTCAGTTGGGAACAATCTTCCTGCAAATAGCAGCCAGACTGTGTACCCATCAGGTACCACTACCTACACCCTTACTGCATACCCAGGTGGAGCAACCTCTACTGTTACAGTAAATGTGAATGGTGGTAACTATAACAATTCTTGTAGTATCAATTCCTTCTATGTAGACAGTAACAGTATCACCCAAGGACAAACTACCGTATTGCACTGGATCACTAGTGGCTCAAACTCTGTGTACATCACAGGCTTCGGCAACCAGAATGCTTCAGGCAGCATGTCTATCAGTCCGTATACTTCTACTACCTATACCCTTACATTGAATGGTGGTAACTGTTCCGGTAACGGCACACAGTCACAATCACTGACCGTAAACGTTACACAGCCTTACTACAACAATGGCGGTGGCACATACTATGCTCAGCCTCAGGCCCTTACTACAGTGGCTAGTGTGTTGAACTCATACAGTGCTGTCCTCAATGGTATCGCTGTACCAAACATGAACTATGGCAGCACCAGTGCTTGGTTCGAATACGGCAGCACTACCGGTCTTGGTAACCGTACTTCAGCACAAGTGGTAACTGCCAATGGCAGCAACCCATACAGTACGAACATCAGCGGACTTGTCCCTGGTGCAACCTACTACTATCGTGCAGTAGTGCAGAACCAGAACGGTACTGCCTACGGCAGCATCGTGCCATTCACTACTCCATCTGCAAGTGTCCTCAGTACTACTACACACGTTGCGCCTACACGCGTGATCGTGCAGACACGAACAGTGACGACCAACAACGGCCTCGTGGCCAAGAGTCAGCCTTCATTGTTCAAACTTGAAGTGGATAGTAGCTATGATCACATGTGTATCGGTGGCAACATTGACTACACGGTGAACTACCAGAATATCAGCGGTCAGGATTTGCAGAACAGCATCCTCCGCATCACCTTCCCGGGAGAATTGACCTATGCGTCAAGTTCACAAGGAAGCTATGACGTTACCGACCGAACGCTTACGATCAGTCTTGGCACGGTGCAAGCCGGTGAACAGGGTAGTGTGACAGTACATGCTCAGGTTAATGACCAAGCGGTACAAGGCAAGCTTGCAGTGATTACTGCAACCATGGTCTACACCAACCCTGCGACCCTCGCACAAGAACAAGCCATCGCGTACTCCTTGATCACCATTTCAAATGATTGTCCAAGCGTGCTCGGTGCAAGTGTCTTCGGATTCGGATCATTCCTTCCTCAGACATTGCTCGCATGGTTACTCCTCATCTTGGTAATCCTTGCGCTCATCGTCCTCGCTCGCGCACTCAGCCGTCGCAACGACGCGCCGAAAGCGTAATCGTTAGTACGTAACACAAAAGCCGCCACATAGTGGCGGCTTTTGTGTTTCTGTTATAATCCCCTTATGGATCGTCTATACACAGAATCAGATACAGCTGATATTGCCAGAGAAATACTGGGTCTTTTGAAGAATGGGGACCGAGCGACGGTTCTCGCCTTGCAAGGAGATTTAGGGGCAGGCAAGACCACCCTCACTAAAGTGCTAGCCGAGCAACTCGGTGTGCAGGAAACGGTGGTGAGCCCGACCTTCGTCATTGCGAAATTTTATGACACACCCATCGGTGCATTTGAACGCATGGCGCATATTGATGCGTACCGCATAGAATCATTGGATGAGCTAGGGCCGCTCGGTTGGGAAACATTGTTACAGCAACCGGACACGCTCGTCATCGTTGAATGGCCGGAAAAAATAACCGATGCGTTGCCGCAAGAAAAAATCCACTTCGCCATTACTCATGAAGGTGAACAGCGCCGTATCAAACAAATTATATAGTATGAAAAATCCATCCTCCTCCGCTAAAGCTACGGCGGACAAAGTAAAAAAAATTGTTCTCCTAGATTCACACGCCATCATTCATCGTGCGTATCATGCGTTGCCCAGTTTTGCCAATAGCGAAGGAGTGCCGACCGGCGCGTTGTACGGGCTGCTTTCAATGATCATCCGCATCATCGAAGAACTGAAACCTGATTACATTGTTGCCGCATACGACTTGCCCAAGCCGACATTCCGTCACCATGCCTATGAGCAGTACAAAGCCGGCCGAGTGGCCGCCGACGAAGCCCTCATTACGCAATTGAAAAGCTCCCGCGAGGTATTTGCCGCGCTCGGTATTCCCATTCTCGATGCCGAAGGATTCGAGGCTGATGATGTCATTGGCACATTGGTGGGGAAGCTGAAGGGTATTGAAAACCTCTCTATTATTATTGCCTCAGGTGATATGGACACACTGCAGCTGGTGGAAGGAAAGAAAGTGCAAGTCTTCACACTGAAGAAAGGGGTCACTGATACGATACTCTATGATGAAGCGGCCGTAGAGGCACGCTATGGGTTCAAACCGTTGCAGCTCATCGACTACAAAGGGTTGCGCGGCGATCCCTCCGACAATATTATCGGGGTACCGGGTATCGGTGAGAAAACCGCTACCAACATTCTGCAACAATTTCATTCCGTGGAAGGATTGTACAAAGCCTTGGAAAAAGACCCGACCTCCGGCAAGAAAGCCGGTTTGACCGATCGCATCGTGAAAATTCTTTTGGAACACAAGGACGACGCGTTTTTTTCAAAGACATTGGCCACCATTCGTTTCGATGCACCGATCGAATACACCATACCCGATCAAACATTTGCCGAGCGGGTAAATGAAGAAGCAGTCTTGGCACTAATCGCCAAATATGAATTCTCCAGTCTGACGGCTCGTGCCAAGAGAGTGTTTCATTTTGAAACCGTAGCCCCACAGGAAGATATTGATCCAATACTGCTGCGCAAAGCATCGGTGGGCTTGTGGGTCTTGTCATCAGAACAAACCAATCCTTCATACGATGTCATCCTCGAGCGTACACGCAAGAAAACATTGGCAGAAGCATTTGAGGTGATCAAGGAAGAATTGAAGCGCCGCGAGCTATTACCGTTATTCGAAAAAATAGAAGAACCGCTCATTCCCATTATTACCGAAATGGAACAGTACGGCATCATGATCGATCAAGACTATTTTCGTACATTGCAAACACGCATGAAAGAGCAGCTGGCCGGTATCGAAGCATCGATCAGCAAGGAAACAGGAGTGACTATCAATTTGAATTCCCCGAAGCAACTCTCCGAGCTGTTATTCACCACACTTGGTTTGGCGCCGAAAGGGAAGCGCAAAGCCAGTGGCGCCTTCACCACCAATGCCGAACAGCTGGAAGAATTGCGAGATGCACATCCCATCATTCCGCTTATTTTGGAATACCGTGAAGTGCAGAAGTTGCTCACGACCTATGTCGAAGCGTTGCTCGGCCATGTTAAAGAAGATGGGCGAGTGCATGCGACATTTTTGCAACACGGGACTACTACCGGTCGTTTTTCATCCACTACTCCCAATCTGCAGAACATTCCCATCAAAGGCACATCAGGTAAGGAAATCCGCCACGGCTTTGTGGCCGGCCCCGGCAATGTCTATATCGGCAGCGACTACTCGCAAATCGAACTGCGCGTACTCGCCATGCTCTCTGGCGACGAGCAGCTGATCGAAACATTCCGCAAAGGTGAAGATATTCACATGTCAGTCGCGTCAGCCATGTTCAACGTACCCTTCAAGGAAGTAACCAATGACATGCGACGCAAAGCCAAAGTCATTAATTTCGGTATTCTGTACGGTATGGGCATTACGGCCTTACAAAAAAATCTCGGCACGACGCGCGCTGAAGCTCAAACATTTTACAATGCGTACTTTGCGGCCTTTCCGAAAATTCATGATTATTTAGAATCCACCAAAGCCTATGCCAAAACCAATGGGTACACCGAGACCTTATTCGGACGACGACGATATTTCCCCGGTATTAATGCCGGCGCACCATTCCTGCGCGCCATGGCTGAACGCATGGCCACCAATGCACCCATTCAAGGCACCAATGCCGATATCGTGAAGATCGCCATCGAGCTCATCGATCAGGATTTGCAGGCAGCCGGCCTGATTGATCAAGTGCATTTGATTTTGCAAATTCATGATGAGTTGGTCTATGAGGTGGCGGAAGATGTTCAAGAAAAAGCGGAAGGCATTATCAAGGAAGCCATGAACAGTGTCTTTGAACGATCGCCCATCCCTACCTCTGCTCCCGCAGTTCCACTGGCCGTATCGATCGGTATTGGCAAAAGACTGGATGATTTGAAATAAGCTATACTATAGATATGGAACCTCAACCATCCCCTTCAATTCACCTTGCACTGGCTCATTCCTACCTGGCCTATCTGGTCTTCAGTTTGCTCGGGTTGTGGGCCGACACTTTCATCTCAATCGAGAAATCAATTTCCTATGGTGACAGTATTATGATCGCACTGTTCGGTATCGGCTCACTACTGATATGGTGGGCGCAGTACACCTCTTCGGTGAAAAGCGATACACCGTATTTTGAACGAGGGCCGTATCGTTATGTCAGAAATCCTACACACATCGGCATACTGTTGTTGGTGGCGGGATACACCGCAGTCAGCGGTTCAGTGATATTCCTTCTCATAACGTTAGTAGGATATCTGGTCTCCAACAAGTTTTTCAAGAAATATGAATCCATTCTGCACCGAGAGTATGGTACCCAGTACACCGAGTACAAGGATTCAGTACCGAAAATTTTATAATGCTTACCATCGTTGTTGCCGACAATAAATCCTATCGTACGACACGGATTGCCGCTGTGGTGAAAGAGTACGCACCGATGGAAATTATTGTATTGGATGATACGGTAGTGACGATCGCCGATGTTGAACAATATCTCTATCCCTCTTTGTTCAGTATTAGTGCGCCGATGGTGCACCTGCGATTTATTCTGGATGCCAAGGAAAAAGAATTGACATCGATATTGTTGAAAAAAATCATTGCCAGTCCGACAATTTTTCTGTTTGAAGAAATGATGTTGTCGAAACCGTTTATCACTACGTTGAAAAAACAAGGCGCGGTGGTGCACGCGGATGATGCTCCCAAGAAAAGCGCGGCCAAGGATAATTTATTTGCGGTGACCGGACTGATAACATTACCGAGTAAAAAAGATCGCTGGCTGGCGTATCAAAAAGCCATCGCGCAACATCCCATTGAAGCTATCTTGGGAATGTTGTACTGGAAAGTGCGCGACATGGTATTGAAAGAAAAAGATGCGAGCGGACAATATCATATGTTGTACACGGCATTGCTGGCGGCACATGCCAAGGCGTGGCAAGATGGTACACCATTGGAACTGGCTATCGAAAAAGCACTGCTTGCATAGAAAAACCCCAATGGGATTGTCCACGGGGTTTTTATGTTAGATAGAGATGATGATTATATTGTTTTTTGTGAATGTACTTCTTTGTGTAAGAACAAATTTTTTAAACTGATGATGTGCGTCTGACTACAGTGTAGTCACAAAGCTATGCATTAGCAATGTCGTCGTGGGGATAACGCATGGCCAAGATGGTGATAAGGATACCGGCCAGCAGCACAATAGCTGACATCAATGGAATGGTGACGAAGCCGAATTGATTCACGTACACATTCAAACAACTCACGCCATTGGTGCCGCAGACATCAATACCGCTGGCAGGGAAGAGGGTAATGTAGTTGTGAAACAAGGCAATCAGAAAACCGGCGCCACTCAATAGCAGAATTTGACGTTGCAGGAGAAGGTTTTTTCGGAGATCGGCAGTGAACAGTAAGATGGCAATGGGGAAAATACACAAGCGTTGATACCAGCACAATAGGCAGGGGGCGTAGTCAAAATAATTGGAGTAGATCAGGCTGCCGATGACGGCGCCGGCAAAAATTATGCGAAGGATAGTGCTGGAATGGTTAGCAATCCAGGCGGCCAGAGGATTGTCAGTCAGCCACGCCACTACCAGTAAGATAAGGAATACGGCGAGGATGAGCGTGCCAATAGCAATGATCGTGTTAAACATAATTAATTTGTTGGAGCGGGGCAGTTAGTTTTTGCGGACAGCTGTGCAAATGTGTGCTCACCGGTTTCGCGCGTGCCATCAGGGAAGACCCATGTAGGGTAGCCCGCAATATTAAGACTGTCACACAGTGCATTTTGTTTTGATTGAGCAGTCTGGCATTCCACATACGGCAATAGCTTTTTGGATTTTCCAAAGAGTGCCTCTTGAGCCTGACAGTGCGGACACCACCATGCCCCATAGAACTTCGCCCCACTATTGGTAATACAGGTAGCGAAGGTATCATACTTGCCAGGTTTTTTTGCTTCCACTACCAGAAACGCCACTAAGCCAGCGATGATCGCCAGTGTCACAATGATCCATACCCATGTATTTTTCTTTTTCATAATACTACCGTACCGCGCGCAGGCATTTTCTGCAAGTACCGATGAAGGCCAACTGATGGCTGTGAACTTTTTTAAACTGTCGTGATTGCTTCACCACTTGCTGATCAATACTGCGGACGCAAAATGAAATGGACTCAACAGTATTACAAGAGTCACACACAATGTGATGCAGGTGCGTTTCCGGCCGGTTGAGTTCGTAGAGTACTTTGGTTTTATCGACGGTCAGTGCGGTAACAATGTCTGCTTCAACAAAGGCGTGCAGCGCCCGATAGATAGTAGCGGTGTCGGCACCTGCCTTTTTTGTTTTGCGCTGCAATACTGAGACGGGTAGGGGAATGGAAGCGTGTGCCAATACTTCCAACAATAACAAACGCAGCGGAGTTTTTCTGAAGCCGTGTTCTTCGAGTGTTCCTTCAATATCGATCATTTGCATTTGCCTCGTCATGCTTGTAGTATATATAAATGCGAACGATTTGCAATTATCAAAAAGAAGGATATAGTAAAATAAAAATATGATAGTACTTATTATTAGCTTTTGCGCGTTCTTGGCCACCTTATTGGGCGGGCTGTTCGCCATTCGGTTTAAAGACCAATTGCATTTGATTCAGGGCTTCAGTGCCGGCGCCGTGCTCGGTGTGGCATTTTTTGATCTCATGCCGGAGGGCATTGCTTTGGGCAATCAGTATTACGGATTCAAAAACATGATTGCGTTTGTGGCAGCGGGATTTCTATTCTTCATGCTGCTCGATCGCTTTGTGATTTTGCATGCGCACTACACCATGCATGATGAGCCGAGCAGTCATCCGACCGCTGTTTCACCGAGAGGGAAATTGGGTGCCACGAGTTTATCACTGCATAGTTTTCTGGATGGGGCGGCCATTGGCTTGGCCTTCAAGGTATCAGCGGCCGTGGGTATCATCGTTACCACGGCAGTGCTGGTGCATGACTTTTCCGACGGCATCAACACGGTCAATATCATTCTAAAAAACAGCGGAGAAAAGAGTGAGGCGTGGAAATGGCTGCTGGTGGATGCAATCGCGCCGGTGCTGGGAGCCGTATCGACATTATTCTTCTCTGTTAAAGAGTCCACACTTGGCATTATCCTCGCGCTCTTCTCAGGATTTTTCCTCTATATCGGCGCCAGCGACCTCTTGCCTGAAAGTTACCATTCCCATCCTACTCGCTGGACAACGTTGATGACGGTTCTGGGGGCAGGGGTGTTGTTTTTCGCGATTAAATTGGCTGGGGTCTAACAGATTGACTTTTTTGTATCGCGTGATATTGTGCAAGTAAATAACCATATTTCTTTCACTTAAAAATATATGAAATGGCATACAGGTCAAACTATACGTGGCGACGTCACCCTTGGTGGGTAGACACACTAATTCTGTTGGTCGCGGGCTACATAGCCGGCGTAATTATTCAACAGGATTGGAGATGGTTTATGCATGTACACACGCAGTCTCCAATCAAAAAAACAGTAATTCAAAAACCATGCGTACAAGACAGTTTACAGATTGAGTTTAAAAAAATATCAGTACTGTTAAAAGAAAAAACCACCGCCTTATCAGCCTCCGAGAAATATACAAATAAACTGGAAAAAGAGAATGGTAGTTTAAAGGAAGATACCGCATCGTTACGACATGAAAATGATAGTCTGCGGAATATAAAAATAAGTAAACGCACTGTTCCCAAGAAAAATCACCCTCCAATATGTGGCTGTCCTGCTGACTAACTAAACCCTTCGGGGTTTTTCTTTTTTTAAATAAGAAAGTCTCAGCCCGGTTGTGACTGTTGGATTTTGGGGCACAAATAAAAAACACCCAAGAGGGTGTTTTTTATTTGTGCCCCAAGCAGGATTCGAACCTGCGACCGTCTCCTTAAAAGGGAGCTGCTCTACCGACTGAGCTATTAGGGCATATGGTTATTTTTGACAGTTGAGTGTGTACAAAAGCATTTGCAAATTGCGTCAAAAACTATACCATGCAGCATACATGAAATCAATGCCAATTCCAACCACCATTCTCATTTTGCCTGACATACGCAGCGCGCAAAATGTCGGCTCATTATTTCGCACGGCTGATGCCTGCGGCATTGAAATGATTTATATCGTTGGCATTACACCGGCACCGACCGATCAATTCGGCCGTGCCAACAGTGCCATTGCCAAGACAGCCCTCGGTGCCGAGAAAACCATTCCATGGCAAAAAATCGCCACGCTGGCGTCGCTTATTTCCAAGCTGCAAAAAAATGGCGTGCAAACAATTGCCATTGAGCAAGCGGAAAATTCCGTTGATTATAAAAAAGTAAAAGTACAACTGCCCGCGGCCTTTATCATGGGCAATGAAGTGGATGGCCTGCCAAAAAATATTCTAAAGAAAATAGACGTCGTGGCGGAAATTCCCATGAAGGGTGCCAAGGAATCATTGAACGTATCGGTAGCCGGCGGCATCGCCCTCTTTCGCATGCTCGGTATCTAAATCAGGAGGTCCGACCTCCTGATTATTTCTGATGGATGGGGCAGAAGTGGGCGCCGCGACCACCGAAGGGAATGCGGGTGATAGTGCCACCGCAGCCGCGCTTCTTGCACGGTTTGCCGGTCATGCGATACGCATTGTGCGCGCCTTGGAAGGCACCGCGCTCACCGTTGATATCGCGATAGTCGGAGGTGGAGTCACCACCGAAATCAATACCTTTTTTCAAGACATTTTTGATGGCTTCGTACAATTTCTTCATTTCCAGTTTTTTAATATCCCTTACCATTCTTAACGGATGAATACCCGCCAGCCATAATGCTTCATCGGAATAGATGTTGCCGATACCGGAAATAATCTTTTGATCCAGTAACACTTCCTTAACCGGTCGGGTTGGCCGTCTCATTAATTGTTCAGTACAAACCGCCAATGTAAATTCTTGAGTCAACGGTTCCGGTCCGATATTCAACACATCATCAATCTTGTCCGTGGGCACGATGGTGACCTTGGCAAATTTACGCACATCGGAAAGCACGAGCTGTCGTAGACCCTGAGGGGAATCGAAGGGTTTGTCTTGAATACTAAAAACCGTATGAAGAAATTTATTGAATGGATCGCGCAAGGCTTCGTTCTTCTCATTTTTGTCAGGAGTCCACTGTTTTGTTTTTGCGTCAAAAGTGTAGCGGCCGTACATCATGTGACCGGTCATTTTCATATGAATCCAAATACTCTGCTTGTTGGAAAGATGAATGAAAATATTCTTGGCACGTCGTTCGGCTTTGAGGATTTTTGCACCGACAATGGTTTTCTTGAATGTGGCAAAAAAGGCCGAGCTTTTGGTACTGGTGCGGTGATGGGCTAGTGTCGGCGACTTCACTGCAATATCGGTCCAGACATCAACAATGGTCTTGCCTTTGACGGTTTCGTTCAGGCCATCAACTGTAGTTTGTACTTCCGGTAGTTCAGGCATGTTATTTTCCTAAGAGTTGTAGCGCAATAGTGATTTGTTTTGTCAGCGGCAGACTGCCATCGACATTGGACACCACCACACGAATGGCTTGCTCTTTGTAGCCTAATGAAAGTAATGCTTCGAGTAAGTCACTGGACACGCCATTCTCGGCCGCAGTAAATCCTTCCATTTTATCTTTCAAATCAATGACTACCTTCTCGGCTGTTTTCTTGCCGATACCGGGTACCATACTGACCGCCTTAGCGTCGCCGTCTTTGATGGCACGGACGAGGTCGGGCAGGGTATAGAGCGTGAGCATTTGTAGGGCGGTTTTTGGTCCGACACCGGAGACACCGATCAGTGTGGAGAAAAGCATTTTTTCAGCCAAGGTGATGAAGCCATACAATTCTTGGGCATCATCGCGAATCACCATATGGGTGTGGAGTGTAATGACGGTTCCAAGCTCAGCTGGTGGAAAAGGAGTAAAGATGAGGTAGCCAATACCGGCAGTTTCCAATACTACGGCCCGCTCAGTCGTATCTACAATAGTACCGGTAATTCGTGCAATCATGGAATAATCATAGCAGGTATTGTCATTTTCAGGTATATTTGATATAGTCCTTGCGTTATGCCAATCACCAAATCAGCGAAAAAAGCTCATCGCGTCTCTCTTATCAAGAAGGCGGCAAATGACCGTACCAAGAAAACCTTGAAAGAAGGATCAAAAGCTATTGAAAAGCTTACAACTGCCAAGCAATGGAAAGAAGCAAAAGCTTCACTGGCTAAGGCCTACAGTGCCATCGACAAAGCAGCCAAAAAGGGCGTCATCAAAAAGAACACCGCCTCTCGCAAGAAAGCCCGTCTTTCACGAATGGCCAAAGAGAAATAGTTTTTAAAGATCGCCCTCGTTCGAAAGCCATTACTATTATCCGGCACGGGTACCCTTCCCAATGCCTCCTAATAGCAATGGCTTTTTCACTTTGGGCTAGACAACGAACAAAAAATTATTGTCACGGAAAGGATTGGGAAGGGTACCCGTCCTTGGAGTGATAATAGTTTTGAGTGAGTTGTCATGATCGTCTGGTATAATTAATATATGTTATATGAATTCTATGGACTGGAATGTGAGCACTGTGACAGAATGCGAAAGCTGACCGATCGTTTGATGCAGGAATATCCTGATGTGCATATTGAACGCAAGGAGGTGTGGCATGACGAACACAATATGAAATTCATCGAAGAGCTTGATAAGGGCGATGCCTGCGGTGGTGTGCCATTTTATTTCAATGGCAAGACCAAGAAATGGTTGTGCGGGGAAGTGACCTATGAGGAAATAAAAGACTGGGCGGAGGTCAAATAAAAGATAGCAGCATGATACAATTGTAGCGATGGATACCACGACATGGACGACATTGGAATTTGAACCGAAAGACCGACATCCGGACTGGAATTGGTACGCCGGTTTGGTGGCGCTGATCGTAGCAGTATTGGCATTTTTTTACGGCGATATTTTCTTCGGTATTTTTGCCATCATTGCCGGCGCCACGGTTATTATTTATGCGATTCGCCCGCCCAAGCATCTCACCATTAGTATTACTCCTGACGGTGTTACCATCAATCACGATATCATTCCCTATGTTGCCATCAAACAGTTCTGGCTTGACGAAACTGACAAACAGGATAAGCTGTTACTGCTTGTATCGGGGTCATTTGTGCCTATGCTCTCATTACCCCTGCAAGGCATCACTGCGGAAGCGGTGCGCACGGCACTGAAACCACACGTACCGGAAACCTTTATGCGAGAATCCCGAACAATCAAAATCTTCGAGCATCTCGGTTTCTAACAAACAAATACCCGTTCGCTCCCGTCGTTCAATGGATAGGACGTAACTTTGCGGAAGTTATGATGTAGGTTCGATTCCTACCGGGAGCACAATAACAAAAACCACCTGCTTTTGCTTAGCGGGTGGTTTTTGTTATATGACCCCCGAAGGTAGTAATCGAACCGCAGGTGCCCATTTTTAATGCGCGAAGCAAATATAAAAATGGTGCATTTCGACCGGAGGGAGAGGCGATTCCTACCAGGCTCTGTCGTTACTCCTCCTTCGGCTTATCCAACATATCCGCCCGAATAACTTTCACTAGCAAGTAGATAGCAAACGCAACAATCAAGAAATTGATGAGGTTGCTGATGAAGTCACCATAGAGAATAGTGCTGCCGCGAACAGTAAAGCCAGCCTTGGCAAAGTCCGCATGTTGTCCCAGCATGATGCCAATAAGAGGAGTGAGAATATCACTGACAAATGCCGCTACTACTTTCTGCACGGCTCCTCCGAGCACGATGGCTACCCCTAAACCGATGACCCCTTGCTGCCGGACAAATAGAATGAATTTCTTGATGAAAGATAAATGGTCTTTCTTGACCTGCTCAGCTTGTGTGGAATTTTCCGGTACTTGTACGTCTGTCATTCATTTTATATACCACTTTTAGAAATGAATGGTCAATGGGGAGCCGAGACCGGTCACGTAGTCATAGTTGGATCGAGTGACACAGTAATACCCGCAGCTGCCATTGGCACCGCTTTTGATGTCACGGAAATAAATAGCATTATTGGTAGAGGCTTTGTCGTTGTAGAAGTTTTTATTATTGGCCGACAGACCCAAGGATTGAATAGCGGCCCATTGCGGGGCACCGGCTGAGGTACCGCCGACATCGTACCAACCGCCGCGATAGACAGAAAAGCCGGAGTTGGGATCGGCATCGTATGCCACATCGGGAATAGAGCGCTTACCTTTGGCCCGCGCAATGTTGTACCCTGTCTGGTAGCTTGGGGCTGATTCATAGAGTGACACACCGCCGCCGGAACCGTTCCATGCCGTTTCTGATGACAGGGTGCCGTTCTTCGTAATGTTCAAGTGAGTCCCACCAACCGATACGACATTCGGTGAAGCGGCCGGCCACTCGGCACCCGCACCTTCATCGCCGGATGAAGCAAAGAAGATGGCGCCGTACTGACTGGTGAAATGACTGTCCTGCGATGTTTCACTGGCGAATTCACTACCACCCCAGCTCATGGATACAGCCACCACATCACTGCGGGAGCGGGCATAGTCGACAGCTCCCATGAGATTGGGACCGCTCTGCGTCTTGGCTTCCACCAGCAATATTTTCGCTTGCGGGGCGATGGCATGCGCCCACTCGACATCCATGGCGGTCTCCAAGCCCCACCCTTGATTGATGGCGCTGTTGTCCATTAGGTGCTTCTCCAAGCATTTATTGGCAACCGTGCAGACGGGCAGATTGAACTGCTTATCAAATGCGGACAAGTCGCTCTCAATGCTGGCATCCGATCCGACATCAACAATGGCAATCGTGCCCTTGCCACCTGTGGCCGGCAAGTTATACATGCCTTTGATCTGCGCCGGTGTCAGCCCTTGCGGTGTGGCAGTCAGCTTGCCGTTGCTATGCAATGGCGACTTGCCTTGAAAGTTATCCAGCCGATAGTCGGCATAGGCAAGTGCTGGTAATCCGATCGGCGTGATAAAAACAATTATTATTAAAAGCGATACGAAACTCTCTTGTAGTGCGGTGTTGAATATTTTCATACTCCGAGTATGACAAATCACCTATCAAATATATCCGAAGAAATTGTAAAGATTAGATAAGGAAAAACGGTCAACATTCGATGTTGACCAAAAGGCACTCGACATCTTTTTGTCATTGAAAATCTGTTTTTCCTGTGGTAGAGTGCAAGAACTTCACCAGCAAACGAAGTCCCCAAAATGGAGGTGTGGCTGAGTGGTTGAAGGCAACTGTCTTGAAAACAGTCGTATGGGAAACCGTACCGTGAGTTCGAATCTCACCACCTCCGCTTGAAATACCTCGGCATAGACTACGGCACAAAAAGAATCGGCATGGCCATATCGGATGAGAATGGCGAGTTTGCCTTTCCGAAGGGCATTGTCAGTACGAGTGATGCGGTGGCTGAAATTGCGGCACTATGCGAGAAAGAACAGGTAGGGGGAATTGTCATCGGCAAATCAGTGGCGAGTAATGGCATGGAGAATGAAATCGTGGGACAGGCGGAAGCGTTCGGAAAAAAATTGTCGATTGGGTTGTCATTGCCAATTTTTTTCCAGGAAGAAAGCTTCTCAACCGTGGAGGCCCATCGCTACCAAGTCAGCGCAGGGAAGCGGGATGACTCGGCGGCGGCAATTATTTTGCAGCGATTTTTAGATATCAACAAAACAAAGTAATATAAATGTATGAATGAAGCACAGCCGGAAGAAATAAAAAAAGAAGAATACATCACGATTGAAGAATTTAAAAAGATGAAAGCACAGATCGGCAAAGTGCTGGTGGCGGAAGCCGTACCGGACTCCGACAAGCTCATTCGCTTTGAGTTGGACTTCGGTGAAGAAAAGCCGCGACAGATATTGTCAGCGATTCGTGAATGGTATCCCGAACCGGAACAACTGGTCGGCAAGATGATGCTATTCGTTATCAATCTCGCACCGCGCACGATTCGCGGATTGGAATCACAGGGCATGCTCATGGCGGTGGATGGTACGGATGGTACGCCGGTCTTTCTGGTGCCTGATCGCGACGTACTGCCTGGCACAACAGTACGATAAATCGTATACTATCAGCGTGACTACACGTTTTTTACGATTGGCGCACTCACCGACTACCGGAATGGAAATTTCCGATACGGTCTTGCGTTTCATCACTCTCAAGCAGCACGATGACAGCGTGTTGCCGGAACACTATGCGGAGTTTGCTATTCCCGAAGGCTGCTTGGATAACGGCCGCATCATCAATAAGAAAAACTTTGTCGCGTTTTTAAAAACAGTGACCAAGCATCACGATATTGATCGTCTCCATCTCGTGCTCGCTTCCTCACAAGTGCAGACCATGAACCTGTCCGTCAAAGGAGCGGCACCAATGTACATTCGCGAAGCATTGGAAAAGACATTTGTATTGCCGTCCAAGGATATTTTGTATGACTATCGTGCTGTGGGCGGGGATACGGAGACTACGACATTTCAAGTGACGGCCTTGCCAAAAATAGTATCGGAAGAATTTCTGGACTGCTTCAAATCCGTCGGCAGTACCATTCTCAGCATTGAGTCTGTTGGCCATGCATTGAGTCGTGCGCTCTTGCCGACCGTCTTTCACCGCACTGCAATGATTGTGTCTATTGATACCGATGTTACTACTGTTACGATGGTGGTGAATGGCAAAGTGTCGCACACCACCATGCTTGAATTCGGCAACAAGGCATTCATTGATACTATTCAAAAAACATTATCGATAGGCGAAGAAGAAGCGCAGAAGATAGCGCGCGACCAAGGGTTGATCATGGAAAAAGACAGAACGGTCTTTGATGCGGTGGTGGATGACTGTGTTGCACTGGTGCGCCACATCAATGACATATATATAGCGTGGCGCACCGCGCACAAGACATTGCCGGCCTTGGAAATGGTGTACCTCACCGGACCGGGCAGTATCATGAAAGGACTGGATGAATATCTTGCCGTCGGCTTGCGCGCGCCGGTAGTGTGCGGCAATGTCTGGGCCAACTGTTTGTCATTTGATGAACACATTCCATCTTTGTCACAAACAGAGTCCGTGCGCTACGGTGCTGCTATTGGTGCGGCATTAACCAGTGGCGATACGATCAATCTGGTGCCGTTGAATCATAAGAAATCATTGCATCGCAAACACGTCGTCTCCGTCACGACAAAAATAGTACTGAGTTTTGTACTGGGTGTGGCGGTCGGGTTCGTGGTTGGAAAAATCCTGACCATTCCCGGCATCCATGCCCAAGCTTTGACCCTGCTTCACAAAATAGGAGCTCGGTGGTAAAGTATCAAAGCTCCTAGCCCTTGTAGTTCAATGGATAGAACAGGAGACTTCTAAGCTCTTGATGTAGGTTCGATTCCTACCGGGGGCACACCACTTTGGAAGTACGAATGATAAAGGTTGCGCGATTAGCTCAGTTGGTAGAGCGGCGCTTTTACACAGCGAAGGTCGGGGGTTCAAGTCCCTCATCGCGCACAAAAAGAAAAATGCCTCACACATGTGTGAGGCATTTTTCTTTTTGTGCGCGATAGCAAACCAAACTGCTTTGGTTTGCGTGAGGGACTTGTACGTCGGAGTGATGTTTCTTCAGCAGAAGAAACGAGCGAGAGGGTGCCCAGAGCTTGGTGGTGTGACTGACACCACCAAGACTCGCGGGCAAGTCCCTCATAAAAATAACCCATACATCTCCTCGAGACGTATGGGTATGAATTAATTAGACCGGAATTTAAATTTGAACATCCTTGCCAAGTTTCTTACACCCTTCCATCTTTGTGCAAGAATTCTTTTTTCTTCGAATGTAATTGTAGGGACAATTATTTCGTCTTCCTCTTCTTCGACAACGGAAATAATATGGGGAT
>JAQBRM010000030.1 GCA_028286485.1 Candidatus Nomurabacteria bacterium | reverse complement strand
AAGGGTAAAAGTACCTGGCGGTTGATCAGTGCGAGGGTCAAGGAGGTGGTGTTGCGCCCCAAAGCACGAAGTGCTTTGGGGCGCTCGTATGTCCGTACCTTGGGACTGTTGGAACGTTTCCTGACCGGCGAAGGCACTCATCCGGAATTATTCGATCACATCATTGCCTGCGGCCTGATCGCACAAGCCGAGCAGGGAGACGCGCGCGCGTTTGACGCATTGTCGCTGTGGAAAGTGTTGGTATTGTTGGGCTACGTGGCAGTGCCGGCCGAAGATGAAATACTGTTCACGTTACCACTCGATCAAGCGTTGGCAGAGATGGATGACCGGCGCATTAAAAAATTGATACAGAGCGCCACCGATGCGATACATTACAGCCATCTTTGATATACTATAGGCATGCCCGATGAAATCGATCACATCGCCGAACTGGAGAAGCGATTGTATGCCCGTGACCCCGAGAATGTACCGAAACGAACATTCGGTATTTTGCGGCCGGTCCGACAGAATGTCACTTCGACATGGGGAGAGACCACTATTCCGAATGATAAAAAAAATCATGCCGGTACTGTCACCGGCTATCGACGATTTTTTATTTTCTCATTTATTTTTTTCCTCATCGCATTGGGCGGCGCGGCATTTAGTTTCTACCGCGGTGCGCTGACATTATCCAGCAAGAATGTGGACGTCTCTATTTTAGGCAATGCGTTCGTGGCAGCCGGCAGCACGCTGCCGCTCCAAGTGGAAATCGCCAACAGCAACTCCGCCGGTTTATTGAATGCCAAGGTTGCCATTGATTATCCCAAAGGCGCTACTGATCCCAATGGTAATGATACGGTCCACACCGAACAAGTCATCGGCACTATTGCGGCCGGTCAAACAAAAAGTCAGGATTTTTCCATCATGCTGTACGGCCAGCAAGGCACGACTCAAACTATTACCGCGACACTGAGCTATAGCTTACAGAATTCCAGCGCCGTATTTCAGAAACAGACCACTTTTGCAGTCACTATTAGTTCCAGCCCTTTGGCTTTGACCGTGACGGGTCCCGATAGTATTGCCGCCAACCAGCCGTTTGAGCTGACGATCAATAATGCCTTTACCGGTGATACACCGCTCAGTAATGCCATTACCCGTGTAGAATATCCGAGTGGTTTCGTCTTTGCTTCAGCTACCCCTGCTCCCACCGGCGGCAACAATGTCTGGGCATTGGGCGATTTGGAAAATGGCACCAATCGTACTATTACCATTAAAGGCAAACTGGCCGGACAAGAAAATGAACAGAAGTCGTTCCGTGTCTATGTCGGTACGCCGGTCAGTGCCACGGATACCACTATCGCCACTGTCTATAATTCCGCGCTGCACACCTTTACGCTGGCTCAACCCTTTATTGCGGCTCAGCTCAATCTTAATGGACAGTCGACTGACGTGGCCGCCATACCGGTGGGAGACGCTATTACCGGTAACGTGTCTTGGTCCAATACTTCGGCATTAACCATTACGAATCCTACGTTCACGGTTTCATTGGCGGGTACCAGTGTTGATACTGGTACCGTCACGGCAACGAATGGCTACTATGATCCGACCAGTAATACGATGACATGGACGGCCGATTCAAATCCGGCACTGGCTTCATTGGCACCGGGACAAACTGGACAATTAGCATTCTCTTTTTCACCGAAAAAAGCCGACACCAGTGATATCGGCGTTCACCTCTCCGTACAAGGCACCTTCCCAGACAATAATAATGCGCAGCAATCCATCAGTGATATTGATGTGAAGACCATACGCTTCAGCGGGCATCTGCAATTCGCGTCACAAGCATTTTATTCCGTCGGACCGATAAAAAATACCGGACCGTTTCCGCCAAAAGCCGGACAAACGACCAGCTACACGGTGACATGGACTGCCCGACCATCAGAAAATTCCCTGACTAACGTTACTGCCAGTGCAGTCCTACCGCTTGGTGTGACATGGGCCGGAGTAATCTCTCCGCAATCTGAACCGGTAAACTACAGTCCTGACACGCGCACGGTGACATGGAACGTCGGAGTGTTGCCGAAAGCGACGAGCGTGCCGCAAATCAAGACCGTCTCATTCCAGCTTACGACCAAGCCAACCGCCTCGCAGATCGGACAGTCCTTGCCATTATTGGGAGAAACCACCATCGTGGGCACCGATACGGTAGTGAATGCGCCCCTGACCATTACCCGCTCACCGCTGACCACCTCGCTCGACAGTGATCCGGTCTATAGCGCCGGCAAGGAGCGTGTGGTACCATAGCCCTACAACATATGTCTAATGTCTCAATGGAACAATTGATCAGTCTCTGCAAACGCCGCGGTTTTATCTTTCAAGGATCTGAAATCTATGGTGGCTTGGCCGGTACATGGGACTACGGTCCGCTCGGCAGTGAGCTGAAACGCAATATTCAAAATGCGTGGTGGAATATGTTTATCACCGGCCGCGAAGACATGTTCGGTGTCGATGCTGCTATTTTGATGAATCAAAATGTTTGGAAAGCGTCAGGACACGTGGCAGGATTTTCTGATCCATTGGTGGAATGTACAAAATGCAAACGACGGTTTCGTGCAGATCACTTGGAAAATACCGAAGTCTGTCCGGAATGTCAGGGCAGTCTCGGTGAGGCACGACAGTTCAATATGATGTTCAAAACCACAGTTGGTGCATTGGAAGATGAAGACGCGACAGCATACCTGCGCCCAGAAACAGCACAGGGTATGTTTGTGAATTTCAAGAATGTCGTGGATAGTTTGCATCCGAAATTACCTTTTGGTTTGGGACAGATCGGTAAGGCCTTTCGCAATGAAATCGCACCGCGTGATTTTATTTTCCGTTCTCGTGAATTCGAGCAGATGGAAATCGAGTATTTTGTAAAGGAAGAAGATTGGCAGGGACGTTTTGCCGACTGGATGAATGCTATGTACCAATGGATGGATTTGGTAGGTATTCCTCGCCCATCAGTGCACGAGCTGGAGGTAGCACCGGACGACCTAGCACACTACTCCAAACGTACAGTGGATTTTGAATTTGATTTTCCATTCGGACGAAAGGAATTATACGGTTTGGCCTATCGCACCAACTTTGATTTGAATAATCACGCTGAAGCCAGCAAGGTACCACTTTATATTGTAGATGACGAAACCAGTGAGAAAATCGTACCGCACTGCATTGAACCGACATTTGGCGTGGACCGAACTATCTTGGCTGTCTTGGCCAGTGCGTATCATGAAGAAGGAGAAGGGGATGACAAACGCGTGGTCTTGAAATTCCGTCCTTCGATCGCGCCCTACAAACTCTGTGTCTCACCATTGCTTCGCAATAAACCTGAGTTGATGGAAAAAGCACGTGTAGTTTACAGTGGATTAAAAAAACTATTTGGTAATGTCACATGGGACGACAACGGCAATATCGGCAAGCGTTATCGCCGACAGGATGAAATCGGTACGCCGTACTGTATTACAGTGGATTTCGATACGTTGGAGAATGATACCGTGACGGTTCGCGATCGTGACACTGCCACCCAAGATCGTGTCGCGATCGGCGATCTGGAAATGTTTCTCAAAGAAAAATTGCAATAAAAAAAGTTCTCACTATGTGAGAACTTTTTGATTACACTTTTTGTTTTTCTTCCGGTTAGGGTGCTTTTGAAGGTTTGTCTTTGAGGGCTATCAGCCACAATATTCCATACACTGCCAAAAGTATAAGGGCCCAATTTCTTATAGCTTCCATGTTTTTTTGATTTGGTTTTTTCTTACCATACCTTTTTTCCTTCCATCTTGTCAATTTTGCATAAAGCGGCGATTTCCGCTTTAATGAAGGGATGAAAATAATACAGAAAACACTATCCAATGGCTTGCGACTGGTCATGGCACCGCAAGCTGATGCAGCCACCGCTACCGTGCTGATTTTAGTAGGAACGGGATCAAAATACGAAAAGAAAACAGAGAATGGTCTATCGCATTTCTTGGAACACATGTACTTCAAAGGTACCGAGAGTCGGCCCTCTGCCAAAATCTTGGCCGAAGCGTTTGATGGTTTGGGCGCCATTTCCAATGCCTTTACCGATAAGGAGTACACCGGCTACTATGCCAAAGGCAATCCGGCCCACACCGATCAGTTCATTGATATTCTCAGTGACATCTATCTGCACTCGACATTTCCGGAAAATGAAATCGGCAAAGAGAAAGGTGTCGTGATCGAGGAAATCAACATGTACGAGGATGTGCCGCAGTACAAGGCCGGAGAGAACCTTTTTGCATTGATGTACGGCGATCAGCCGGCCGGCTGGAGTGTCATTGGTCCTAAGGCGACCGTCAATAGTTTCACCCGCAAAGACCTCATTCGCTACCAGCGCGCGCACTATACGCCGGCAAATACCATTGTCATGGTGGCGGGCGGCATTGATCCGAAGTTGGTGCAACAGCAAGTGAAGACCGCTTTTACCGCGCCGAAGCTCGTCAGAGCGGAGGCGGGCATCGCCTCCGCTAAAGCTACGGCGCATCGAGGAAAGAAAAAAACCATCGATACACAAATCAAAGCGCAGAGCGTGCTCTTTCATAAAGCAACCGACCAAGCGCATCTCATAGTGGGCTTCCGTTCATTGCCGCTGAACCATCCTGATCGACCGGCGCTATCATTGCTCAGCACGTTGCTGGGCGGGGGAATGAGCTCACGATTGTTTTTGCGATTGCGTGAAGAATTGGGCGCGGCGTACTATGTGCATACCGAGACGGAAACATTCACCGACCATGGTATTTTTTCCATTGCCGCCGGTATTGATAAAACCCGCTTCGCGGAAATCATGGAAAGCATCATTGCGGAATTGGTAAAGATAAAAAATGAGCCGGTATCCGCAGTAGAACTTAACAAAGCCAAGGAACAATCAGTCGGCATGATGCGTCTCGGTTTGGAATCCAGCGATAGCGTTGCCGGATTTTATGGTATGCAGCTTCTGTTGAAGGGTGAATATAAGACACCGGAGCAAATGACCAAGGAATACATGGCGGTGACCCCTGCCGATATTCAGCGTGTGGCACGGAAGCTATTTGTAGCCAAAAATGCCAATCTCTCCGTAGTAGGACCGTTTGAAAAGGGCATTGTTACTTCTGCTATTTTCACTACCTTGTAACCCTTACGGGGCAATGGTACCATAGCACTATGAGTGACTCCCGATTAATCAGAATCAGCACCGATACCATGATTCGGGGTATTTTGCTGATAGGGGCAGTCGTTATCCTATTTGAAGTCCGCAATATCCTCTTGCTCGTCATTGTGTCCATCGTCATTGCATCGTTTGTGGAGGCCTGGGTACGCATGTTCAAGGAGCACGGCATTGACCGCACACTGTCCGTACCGCTTATTTTCTTGGTCGTGGTGGGGATTTTGGCCACCCTTTTCTATACCTTCGTACCGGTTATGATTCGGGAATTGTCGGGGTTGCTGACGGCGCTCTTGCAGTACTTGCCGAATACGCCGACGGTGACTAATCAATCCATTCAAAGTGCCACACAGTTCGTGGCCAGCATCACGCAGCACGCCTCGTTTGCCGATATCTTGGGTAGCATAAAAAATGCTACCGGTAATCTTTCGCAAGGAGCGACAACGGTCATCGGCACTACGTTTGGCGGCTTGGTGGATGTAGTATTGGTGACGGTCATGTCATTCTATCTGTCTATTCAAGAGAAGGGTATTGAATCATTTCTCCGCATTCTCACACCATTGAAACACGAACGCTATGTCATTAGTTTGTGGCATCGCACGCAGCATAAGATTGGCTTGTGGTTCAAAGGACAATTGATGCTGGGATTGATCATCGGGGCCATTGTGACAGTAGTCTTGGCATTGCTCGGTGTGCAGTACGCATTCTTGATCGGTGTGATCAGCGGGATTGCTGAGTTGGTGCCGTTCGGTATTTATTTTGCCGCTGTACCCGCTGTGCTATTTGCTGTCATTGATGGAGGAGCATTGCTGGGATTGAAGGTATTTATTTTCTATATCGTAGCGCAGCAGATCGAGAACTATGTGCTCAGTCCGGTCGTGGCGCATCGCACTGTCGGCATTCCACCATTGGTCGTGCTGCTCTCATTCTTATTCGGCATTACGGTGGCGGGATTCTGGGGCGCGCTGATCGCCATTCCGGTAGCGGTCTTTATTTTGGAATACCTCAGTGATGTGGAAAAGGAAAAATTGGTGCCTATCACCACTAACAATACCCTCGACTAACATGCCGGACAATCAGAAACCATTTTATATAACGACGACCTTGCCGTACGTGAATGCCGATCCGCACGTTGGTTTTGCCATGGAGTTCATCCGGGCCGATGTCGTGGCACGATACAAAATACTGCAAGGCTATGATGTCTTTTTCAATACCGGTACCGATGAACACGGTGCCAAGCTCTACAAAGCGGCTGAAAAAGAAGGTATTCCCGTACAAGAATATGTGGATCGATACGCGGAGAGGTTTCGCGGCTTGGCCGAATTATTGAATATCACACCACAAGTACATTTCATCCGTACTACTGATACGCATCACGTGGCAGCCGCGCAAGCCTTCTGGCAAAAGGTTAATGACAATGGCTACATTTATAAAAAGCAGTATCAGACAAAGTACTGTACGGGCTGTGAATTGGAAAAAACAGACTCGGAAGTTGATGAGAACGATTGTTGTTTGATTCACACCGGACGACCGGTGGAGTACATCAATGAAGAGAATTACTTCTTCGCGTATTCGAAACTGGCAGACAAGCTGCAAGCGTTTTATGATAGTCATCCCGATTTTATTATTCCGGACTTTCGATACAATGAGATGAAATCATTCCTTAAAAACGGATTGCATGATTTTTCTATTTCCCGAGTGGCGGAAAAGATGCCGTGGGGCGTACCGGTGCCGGATGATGAGACGCAGGTCATGTATGTCTGGTTTGATGCCTTGGTGAACTACATCTCCACTCTCGGCTGGCCCGAAAACACAGAGACATTTGAAAAGTATTGGACGAATGGTACACCTGTGCAGTACTGCGGCAAGGATAATACCCGCCAGCAATCATCCATGTGGCAAGCGATGCTCATTGCAGCTGATCTGCCGAACAGCGCGCATATTGTGGTGAACGGCTTCATTAATTCCGGCGGAGAAAAAATGTCCAAGTCAATTGGTAATGTTATCAATCCCTATGCTGTTATTGAAGCATACCAAGCAGTGGCGGGGGATTTGGCCAGTGATGTCTTGCGATACTACTTGCTACGACACATGAACTCTTTTGAAGATGCCGACATGACATTGGAATCACTGGCTGAAGCTTATACGGCAAATCTTTGCAATGGTCTGGGCAACCTAGTCTCACGCATCATGAAAATGGTGGTGAGTTATGAAGTGTCCTACCTGCTGCCGACTGATGAAGACCTACTAGAACGTCGCGTTTCAATTGACACCACGCGACGCGATTCTGCTGAATCGGACGCGGTGCCGGAAGGATTTGCGCAGAAAATAGAAAGTTTTGATTTGAAGTCCGCTATGGATGATATTTGGCGGGAAATAAATTCTCTCGACTGGCTGATTCAAAACAAGGAACCGTTCAAGCTGGCCAAAACCGACATGCCGGAAGCACAACGCATTGTTGGAGATCTCGCGATCCGTTTATACATCATCGGCTTCCTCCTCCAACCATTTATGCCAAATACTGCCCAGACCATTCTTACATTAGTGAAAGAAAAAAAGAGTCCAGAGAAGCCGTTATTCAATCGGTTGGATAAATAGACCCGTGTGGCCCATGCTCCAGAAGTAAAAATTAAAGTGTCATCTTCCAAGGATTCAGCTGCCATTTAATTTTCATTCTTCCGGCCGGGTGTGCAGGGATACTTTCTTTCTATGGGGTGCTTGTGCTTCAGAACGTACGACCCCGATACCACTTACAATTACATTCCCACCAATAGCTGGGCGGAGCTGGACAATTTAAAATCCGCGGCTTGCCAAGGACTTTTAAATTGTCCACGGAGCGTGGATACTGGAGGTACAAGGTACTTTCTGTTACTATGAATTTATGAAAACCATAGACACACATTCGCATTACAACCTCGCGCAGTTTGATGAAGATCGGGAAGTGGCGATTGCACGCATGAATGAGGCGGAAGTGGGCACGATATGTATCGGCATTGATTTGGAGACGAGCAAGCTGGCGATAGAAATTGCCCGGGATAATGAAAACATCTGGGCTTGTGTGGGGCAGCATCCGACGGAATGGTCACAGGAATGGGATGCGGTGGAATTTGCGGCGTTGGCGGAAGGAACAAATGTCGTGGCGATCGGGGAGTGCGGCTTGGATTATTTTCGTGAAGCGGAGCGCGAGTACAAAAATGAGCAAGTAATACTTTTTCGTCGGCAGATAGAATTGGCGATAGAGAGCGGCTTGCCATTGATGCTGCACATCCGTCCGGAAGTCGGCACTATGGATGCCTACGACGACGCCATCGCCATTCTGAAAGAGTACAAAACAGCGGCGCCGCAACTGACTGGTACCGCGCATTTCTTTGCAGGGGATGAGCGTATTGCGCAGGAATTTCTTGATCTGGGCTTCTATATTTCTTTCTCGGGCGTTATTACATTTGTGAAGGAATATGAGGCTATTGTGGCAATGGTGCCCCTAGACCGTATTCTGAGCGAAACAGACGCGCCATTTGCCGCCCCTGCTCCCTATCGCGGCAAACGCAATGAACCGGCCTATGTCGTGGAAATAGTCAAAAAAATCGCTGAAATAAAGGATTTGCCCCTAGAAACCGTAGAAGCTCAGCTTCTCCAAAACGCCCAAACCCTGTTCCACACTCTTTAGACCGGGTCTAAAGAGTATGCGTTGCTAAGCAGCACACAAGATGCTAGTATGCGGAAAACTAGCGTTATGACAAAAATAAATAACAGTCCTCAAAAAGAAGGCAGGATAGGTGATATTACTTATGTACCCGAGCCCTGGTTCGCAATACAAGTGATCAAGGATATGAGTAGGAGAATAATGGATAAAAATACCTCTTTTTATCAGAAGCAAAACATCAATTTTTATTCCGCAGTAAAAATAGTTACTCGTGCCATGCGCCTTTATCCGGAGCGTTTTCTCCCGTTTATCAGCTCCAGAATCGTTCTTCAGGCAAGGTCCGGTACTTGGAGGCAGTATGAAGGAGAAGGTGGCATACTCGACGCCATGCGTATCCTTGTCGCTTGTTATCCCCAAAAGAAAGTTCGTATCCTGGCCCGCGCTGCGTATAAAGCCTTCCCAAAACCTGTTAATTATAAGCCTATAAATGTTCCTCAGGCCATCTAAAATCTAAGCCCCCAATAGGGGCTTTTTATTTTACAAACCGGCCGTTATAAGGTAGTATGTGCCGGTAGCCCCCGTTCCCTGCAATAGCAGGGCATTGGTCCGAAGCGGGCTCGTTTAGCAATAAAATAGAATTGCACGACGACCCAAAACATATATTTGTACTCGAGGACATGCTAAGTGGGCGAAAACCCGCAGAGTATAAATATATGTTTTGGTGAGTAAGTGTAATTCATCATTAATAATGTCAGAAGAAAATCGTACGTACGAACTCGGATTCATTCTGGTACCCACTGTTCCTGAAAGTGAAGTAGACCAAAAGGTTGCTGAACTGAAAGCTGCTGTTGCAGCAGCTGGTGGAACCGTTGGTGCAGAAGGCACTACCGAATTCATCGATCTCGCATACCGAATCGAAAAAAACGTGAAGAGTAAGAAAATGAAATGGACGCAAGGATACTTCGGTTGGATGAAATTCACCGCAGCTCCCGAGTCACAAGCCGTATTGAAGAAAGCGCTTGATGCAAATTTGGAATTGATGCGCTACATGCTCATCAAGACCAGCGCGGAAAACTTGGTGCAATTCAAAAAGCCGAAGATTGAAGCGAAGCGCGACAATGTTTCATTTGATGAAATGGAAGTTTCTGAAGAAGAACTTGCAGCAGCAAATGAAGACGTCATCGAAGACACGCATGAAGAGGTGAAGGAACTCCACGAAAAACTCCCTGACGTGGCAGCGGATATGGCGGTCGAAGCACCTAGCGAGACAACCGAAGCGTAATATCCTATAATAGGAATTATTACCCTAATTACCCATTTATCCCATGTATCTCAACAAAGTATTTCTCATCGGTAACCTTACCCGCGATCCTGAATTGAAGGCATTGCCTTCAGGCAGCAAGGTAGCCAGCATTGCGCTTGCTACCAACCGCGTCTGGAAAGATCAGGCTGGCGCTCGCCAAGAAGCGACCGAATACCACAACCTTGTGTCATTTGGACGTCAGGCGGAGAACCTCGCTCAGTATGCTCGCAAGGGCAGCTCACTGTTCGTAGAAGGCCGCATTCAGACACGCAGCTGGGATGGCCAGGACGGCAAGAAAAACTACCGTACTGAAATCGTTATCGATACATTCCAGTTCGGCCCGAAGCCGGGCGGCGCGACCGGAGGGTACAGTAATACTGCTCCCCAGTCCGCCAGCGGTATCAGTGACGGAGAGGCTCCTCAAAAGAGCGCTCCGGCTGATCTTGATACCATTGAGTATCCCGATGAAGAAATAAACCTTGAAGACATTCCATTCTAATTCATATGAAAAACGATTACTTTAATTCAAACAACATTCAGTTTATCGACTACAAGGATGTAGAAAACCTTAAACGGTTTTTGAACCCGAATGGCCGTATCCTGTCTCGTCGCCGCACCGGTCTCAGTGCCAAGAACCAACGTTCTCTGGCCGAAGCCGTAAAGCGCTCACGATTCATGGCACTCTTGCCGTTTATCGTAAACTAACAAAACAAAAAGCCGATTCCCAAAGGGAATCGGCTTTTTGTTTTGGGGTTAGACGAGTGTAGCTTACGCGCGCTCGACATACTCACCTGTCTCAGTGTTGATGCGGATGCGGTCGCCGGCAGCGACGAAAAGGGGAGCGTTGATGGTCGCGCCGTTTTCGAGCGTGACCACCTTGTTGCCGGTGTTGGCACTGGCACCTTTGATGACCGGAGGAGCTTCGGTAATTTCCAACTCTACTTTGATCGGTACCTTCACGCCAATAACCTGCTCTTCATCATCGTCATTGGTGAAAATGATCAGGTCAACTTCACTGTTATCCTTGATGTACTTCAGCTTGTCGCCGACAATATCCTCCTTCAATGAAAAGCGCTGGCTCTTGTCCTTGGCATCGCACAGCCAGACTTCGCCCTTGGCTTTGTACAGGAAGATCGCCGGGCGGCTGATCATGTCCGCTTCATGCACCTTTTCGGATGAGCCGAAGGAGATTTCCGCCACGCGGCCGGTGATGAGATTCTTGATCTTGGTTGCATTGACCGGCTTGCGCTGCTGTTTGCGGAAGACATGACTGGTAATGACTTCATAGGGCTCGCCTTCCCAGAGAATGATTTTTCGTTCGCGGATCTCGTTATATTCAAGCATTGCCATAGGTCTCGATTGTAGCCGAATAGGGGACAATTGTCCAATAAAAAAGCCTCCCAAGGGAGGCTTTGTGTTACTCTTTCGATTTGATGTAATCAAGGCAGATACTTCTGATCACTGCTGCAAAAAGTCCTACATAATGGACTTTTCTCTTATTATCGAATTCATCGTAGGCACTATGAGGGTGGCCTTTTTCGGGGGTAATAGTTTTCACTAATTTTTCCAAAAGCCGGCGATTGTTATCGTGTATGATAATACTGTGATTTCCTATGTGTTCATCAAGCAAAAACGTTTGCAGTTGATTCATAGGATTGCGCCGTACCTTGTTCTTTTGCACGATTGCGCGTAAGGCGGCATGTTCTTCCTTCTTAAGTGTTTCTATCTCAAACGTAATACGTCCATTATGAGACAGATTATCAGCGAAGATAAACCATTCCAACCATTCGGCAATGCTTCCCAAGGCGGATATCTCGAACGCTTCTATTGCAGGGTCTTCGATGAGCGCATTTTTGAACGCCTCTTCAATGGTTACAGTGGCGTTATACATGTAGAATTCCCGTGGTGTTTCCAACACAATATCAACATATTGGGCAATAGCAGGGTAGCGGGCTTTAAAATCCGCAGTCATATCGTTTCTCATTATTAATGTGTTTTTGTGATTTTTTATAACAATAACACAAAACAACAAAAAAGCAATACCCAGAATATTCTACAGAGGTATTGCTTTTTTAGCTTATAAAAAGAAGGGGATTACTCTACGGAGCTGCTCATGACTACTTCTTTCATGCGCTTACGAATATCTTTCTCGATATGGTCGCGGATTTTGGTATTTTCACGCATGAAGATACGGGAGGCATCGTAGCCACGGCCGAGCTTCACTTCACCATCTGCTCCTACTTCGCCGTCTTCAGCAGGGGATTCATCACCCTTACCTTTCTTGGCAGGCTTAGCGGCGGATACTTTCGGTGGGTTGGTCGGAATGTATGAATAGGAAGTACCACTCTTCTTGATCACACCAAGGCTTTCACCTAATGCCAAGAGTTCACCTTCGAGGGAAATACCTTCACCATAGATGATATCGAACTCTGTTTGCTTGAATGGGGCAGCGACTTTGTTCTTCACCACCTTCACACGGGTACGGGAGCCGACAACTTCTTCACCTTTCTTAATTTGTGCGATACGACGAATATCCAAACGCACGGACGTGTAGAACTTCAAAGCCTTGCCGCCCGGAGTGGTTTCGGGATTACCAAACATCACACCGATCTGCATGCGGATTTGGTTGATGAAAATCACAATCGTGTTTGATCGAGCAACAATAGCGGTCAGCTTACGAAGGGCTTGTGACATCAGACGAGCTTGCTTGCCCATGTGCTGTGCACCCATGTCTCCCTCAATTTCATCTTTCGGAGTGAGGGCAGCCACTGAGTCAATAACAATGACATCAATTTTGCCACTACGTACCAAACTTTCGGTAATCTCAAGTCCTTGTTCACCAGTGTCTGGTTGGGAAATGAGCAGTTCATTGATTTTGACGCCAATATTTGCGGCGTAGTCGGGATCCATGGCGTGTTCTGCATCAATATAGGCACAGACACCACCCAGCTTTTGGGCTTCTGCCACGACGTGCAGTGCCAGCGTCGTCTTACCGGATGATTCCGGTCCGAATATTTCAATGATACGGCCACGAGGCAAGCCACCGATACCAAGCGCAATGTCCAAGCCGATAGAGCCGGTAGGGACAGCCGCGATTGCTACCTTCGGTGTTTCGCCGAGCTTCATGATGGCGCCTTCGCCAAATTTGGTTTGAATTGATTTGATCGTATCTTCGATGGAAGCGTTATGTTCTTTCGGTGTTGATTTTTTTGCCATACGGTTTAAAAGGATTATCGTTGATAAGGGGAGACATCGTTCTGAGCGACTGAGACGGAGGGTGCTACTACCCAGTGATAGGCTACGGTTTTTGTTTTACCAAATTGATCTCGTTCTGTAACCTCCACTATATTATACCCGGGGGAGAGCACGACGCCATCCTTGAAGTTGCCCTGAGGATCAACACCGACGGTGCGGCCATTGATCGTGATCTGCTGGGCATGCTTGGTGCTGCCGCTGATCGGCATGAACATGCCGTTGACCGTTGCACCATCGACAGCGGCCGCTTGTACGGTGAATGGGGTACCGAAGGCGATATCTTTGACGTTATAGGCCACGAGGCTAAGAAAAGCCGCAGCCAATGTGCCGATCAAGACAGTAGTAAGCGTAATTTTTCCCATCATTTTTTGTATTTTTCTCATATTTTAGTAGTTCGCTGATGCGTCCGATTCAGCAGAATCGTGCCCCGCAGTGTCCATTGAGGCGGGGCGGGATCCAATCAGTACTTCGCGAGGCTTGGCGCCATCAGCCGGTCCGACAATGCCGCGTTCTTCGAGCAGGTCGATCAGGCGGGCAGCGCGGGCATAGCCGACTTTCAGCTTGCGTTGAATATAGGAAGTTGAGGCTTTGCCGGCTTCCATCACGCAAGTGCGGGCTTCCTCATACAGTTCATCGTCTTCTTCGTCACCAATGTCGGCTCCGAAGATGGTTTTGTCGCCTCCACCGCCTACGGTACCGCTCAGTTCAATGGTATCTCGTACATCATCTTTGAATGCGTTCTTGAGGTATTTTACCACATTTTTGACCTCGTCTTCAGTGATATATGCACTCTGCAATCGTTCTGCCTGGCTGTCACCCCCCACTACGGCCAGCATATCTCCTTGACCCAATAGTTTCTCGGCGCCAGTGGTATCCAGAATGGTACGGGAGTCGATGCCTGTCGGCACACGAAGGGCGATACGGGACGGCACGTTGGCCTTGATAAGGCCGGTAATGATATTCACTTCCGGACGTTGGGTGGAGAGAATAAGGTGAATGCCGACGGCGCGGGACATTTGCGCCAAGCGCACGATAGCGGCTTCGAGTTCACGAGGGTAGGCTTGCATGATATCGGCCAACTCATCAATGATGATGACGATGTATGGCATGCGGTCCTGGGTTGTTTCAGGCTTTGCTAGTTCCTTTTCGTACAACTTATGATACGAATCAATATCACGAACACTTTCACCTTCGAGAATATCGTAACGGCGATTCATTTCCGTTGCCGCCCACTTCAAGGCGAGGATGGCTTTCTTCGGTTCAGTGATGACCGGCGTGAGGAGGTGGGGAATAGAGTTGTAGAGCGTGAGCTCAACACGCTTCGGGTCCACAAAAATAAATCGCAGCTGATCCGGCCCATGGCGATAGAGGAGCGATGTAATGATGGCGTGAATAGTAACTGACTTACCGGAGCCGGTCGTACCGGCGATGAGCAAGTGTGGCATCTTGGCAATGCTTTTCAACACGGGCTTGCCGGCAATATTTCGGCCCAAGGCAGCCACGAGAGGCTTCTTGTCTTGGGCAAATGAAGGGTCAGACAGCAGGCTGGCCAAACCAACCGTTGCTTTGGTCTTGTTCGGGATTTCAATACCCACCAAACTCTTGCCGGGGATCGGCGCCTCGATACGGATCGGATGAGCAGCCAAGGCCAAGGCCAAGTCACTCTGCAAGCCGACAATACGGGACAGCTTCACTCCTTGAGCGGGCTTCAAGGCATAGCGCGTGACGGTCGGTCCGATGGTGACTTCATCCATTTCCACCTCAATGCCGAAGTTCATGAGGGTGCGACGAATAATGTTGGCATTGGCTTTGACATCACCGACGTTCGCCTTGCCGCGGTCACCTTCAAGCAGGCTCAAGGGGGGAGGAGTATAGGTGCCGAATGAGGCGCGCTTCTTGGGATCGATAATGAGCTCACCACCAACTGAGGCATCATTGACGGTCAGTTCTTTCGGCGTCTTTGGTTGCTCAACACTTTTTTCTGGCATCATTGGAGCAGTGGCCGGAAGGTAGTCTTCTGTCGGTTCATCCATCGTGGTCTCAACTTCATACGAAGGCTCCTTCTTGGTGAACAGGGCGCGAATACGGGCCACCAACATACTGAAGAAGGGGAAAAGGTTGGGTGTACGATCGAAAAAGAGAATAAATGAGGTAGCAGTAATAAACATCAAGATAAGCGTGGTAAAGAGGATATCAAAGGTACCCAGTAATGGTGTAGCCAGCAAATGACCGACTAAACCACCCCAACTGTCATTATATAAAGAGAGTAGCGTCAATAATGCCAGTAGTCCCAGTGTGCCGGTAATGATTTCCCGCGTGGTCGCATCGAGGCTGCGTTTACGCATGACTAATACCCCGGCGGTAATGAAAATAATGGGAATAATGAACTTGCCGGTACCCAAAAGCACATCAGCGCCTTGAGCGACCACAAACCCCGCTACCCCTGCCGTGCCAATGATTCCTCCTAATGTGATCAATCCCAGCAAAATAAGCAGTAGCCCGATGACTACGTGGTTGTTGCGCGGCGGATTCTTTTGCGGAGCTTGTTTCTTGGGGAATTGTTTCTTTGCCATAGCGGTCGATATTGTAACAGTATATCACTCGGAGTATTGAAAAACTATTATATTGCAAGGATTATTGTGACATGCCGGAACGCTTGTCCTTTATTGTAAAGGACGCTATACTCGTTTTATTCAGGAAAATTATATAGGACAAAAAGGACATATATAAGAGACAAATCTACACCCCCAATGGAATCATATAATTATTTAAATAAAGGATCTGATAAAAAAGACAACACTAAGGGACATAAGATTGCTGCCGCAGTGTACTTGGTCAGCCATCATTTGTCCGATAGTGATCCGCTCAAGAACACGTTACGGACCCATGCCGTGACACTGAGCATCGCCCATCAAGAGAGCGTCATTGCCGCCCTCGCGCAGACGATTGAAACATTACTGCAAACAGCGGTAATGGCTCGCATGATTTCAGAAAAAAATGCCTCCATTATTTCTCTGGAGTTGCGGCACTATGTCACGAGCGCGAAAGAGGAGACCACCACCCTCAGTGCGTTGTTTGCGTCCGATAGTGCTCCCGACAGTACTACTCAAAATTTGTCCTATAACACTTCACGCCCTCCCTACCCAGCTCGCCCACTCAAAATCAGTAACCCGTCCAAAGTGCTTATTTCACATGATAATAAATCTAAACGGCAAGACACCATTTTGTCCTTTATCAATGAGCGTAAGTCTGTCGGTATTAAGGACATTGCCGCACTCTTTTCGGACACTAGTGAGAAGACAATTCAACGCGAACTCGGTGCATTGGTCAGCAGTGGCAAAATCACCAAGAGGGGAGAGAAGCGGTGGAGCATCTACCTCAGCGTTAGCGAAGGTAGATCAATTCAATAGTATATTAGCTTGAGATTTTGATGTAATATCCTCATCCCTCCCTCGTCTTATTCATAAGTGGTTTTTCAGTATCGATATGGTTTCCCCACTATTCCTTTTAGGGGTAGTGTGCTACTATAGTAGGGTCTTTCTGTCTTGAAATACTACCTCAGCAATGTGGCAGTATGGAGAGTGCAGAAGACAAACGTGTACATATATTCAGCAATGAGTACGTGTCTCGCGGATACGCGAGAAACCACGAAATGAATGGTCATTGAAAATTCAATAACAAATGTAAATTCGTTAGAACAATTTTCGGCGACCGTTCTTTTGTTTTCTGCTCACGTAGAAGACTTGATATCGGCCTTGTCGACACGGCAGATACGCAATGCAGTAATTCATTGCAATCTGCAAATTACAATCCTTTTGTGCGAGTGTGATAAAGACACTTTCACCGGAGAAAACGTCGTTGTTCGCACTATTTGTCGATAGTGCAATGGACTTCGTACGATTAACAACATACTAATATCTTATATGAACAAATTTACAAAATTTATCGTAGGTGCAGTAGCTGCTCTTGCGCTTACTCTTGTAGTAAGTGCTTCAGCTAACGCTTCCTCTTACCAGCAAACTGGTACACTGAAAATCGGTGTACACAGTACGCAGGTAATCGTACTTCAACAGACTCTTAACATGACAGCATGTAAAGTTTCTGTATCTGGTGCTGGTTCTCCTGGCAACGAAACAAACTTCTTCGGTCCTGCAACTCGCGCGGCTGTAAAGTGTTTCCAAGCTGCTAACGGCCTTACCGCTGACGGCGTAGTTGGTCCTATGACTGGTGCAAAGCTTGCAGCAGTATCTGGCTCAACAACTGTTAACGTTGGTCTTCCAGCAGGATGTGCTTCAACATCTGGCTTCAGTACTGTAAGTGGTGCTCCATGTTCTGGAACTCCATCTACTACTGTTTACCCAGCAGGATGCGTATCATCAGTTGGTTACAGTTCAACTACTGGCGTATCATGTGCTACAGGCACACCTTCAACAGGTGGTGTTGTAACTAGTGGTCCTTTCAGTATCAACAGCGTTACTCCTATTTCTGGTTACGCTAACACCCAAGTTGGTGTAGGTTCTCAGGATAAGGTTATCGGTGATCTTCGCATCGTTTCAGGTGCAGGTGGCTCAGCTAATCTTACAGGTGTAAACGTTACTTTTGCTAACAAGGGTCTTGGTGACTACATGTTCACTAAGTACGCTTCAGCAGTATCAGTATGGTTGAATGGTGTTAAGGTTGGATCTCTTCCAGCTTCTTCATTCACTTCATACAACAGTCAGTACTCAGCATTCGTTCCTGTATCAGGTGCGGTTCTTAACCCATCTACTACAAACGACTTGCAGCTTTCTGTTACTGCTCTTCCTGTTATCGATAGTGCTAACCTTGGATACAACTCAGGTACATTTGCAGGTAATGCATTTGCATTTGACTTGAATACTCTTCGTTACACAGATAGTACTGGTTCATTCTCTTACACTATTCCTTCTGGAAACGGTTTCATTGGAACTGGTTCTCTTTCAGGAACAAGTATGGCAGGAATCAACTCATACGCTGTCTTTGCTAACGCAAGTGCTGCTCAAAATATTACTTTGACAGTTACTAAGGACACTAATGACTACAATGACCACGTTGTAGCAGGTCAGACTGGTTCAAACACTACAAACGTAACTCTTGCAACTATTGATTTGGCTGCTCAGGGTTCAGATGTATCTGTTAACCGCCTTCCTGTTCACATCATTGTAAAGAACCCATCTGGTACTATCATCAACTCATCTGTACTTGTTAACACTCTTCGTCTATACGTAAACGGAGCTCAGGTTGATACTGAAACAGTTGGTGCTTCTACTAGTGCACAGGTTACTTTCCAGAACTTGAACCTCAAGATCGCGAAAGGAACTACAGCAGTTCTTACAGTTAAAGGTGATATCAACGCTGTTGATGGCTCAACTGTTCTTGGTGGCGATAGTGCTCGTATTGATGTTACATCAAACGACACTGCAGCTATGCAAGCATACGATGGCAACAACAATGTTTTGAACAACACTAACCAAAACATTTTGATCGGTTCTACAACTGGTTCAACTGTTACTGTATACGTTAATGGTATCCAAGTAGCTTCTACAGCTATGGGAACAGCTACTGCTAGTTCAGTAGGTGGAGCACAGTCACACAGTGTGCTTGGCTTCACAATTCCTTTCTCTGTAACAGCATTTGGTCAGAACGCTTACATTCCATCTACTGCTGTAGCATCTGCAACAGCATCTGCAACTAATGCAATTCAATTCTGTATTGATAATGCAAACGGTGCATGTCAGGCAGTTGGAACAGGCGTAATCACTTACGCTGGTTCTGATAACCTTACTGCTGATGGTAATGGTAACTACTTGATCCCTGCTGGTCAGACAAAGAACTTTACGCTTCAGATCACTTACACAGCTAATGGCGCCGCTTCATACCGTGCTTCATTGGTTAACGTGAACTGGAATCTAACTGATTCAGCGTCTACCTACAGTACATTTACAGCTGGATTGAACTCAAACTCATTCAAGACTAACTACGTATCAGCTCAATAATATTGAATTGATACAGTAATTAGACTGTAAAAACAAAAAACCCGCTTCGGCGGGTTTTTTGTTTGTCTGGTATACTATTGTCATATTATATGACTAAGAAAATTGTTATTACAAGTCTTGTATTATTTGCCCTAGGGGGAATAGTAGGATGGTATGTGCATAAACCGATGCAAGGCGGCACCACTGCCTTCGTCCGTGAGAATCCCGCAGACTATAAGTTCATTGATCCGGTACTACTATTACAGGTTCCGGAAGATACGACCACCCCTCAATTCCAATCACTAAAGAAGGATATATCCGACTATATTGCTAGTGCTACTACTCAAAATAACGCTACCAACATATCAGTCTATTTTCGCCAACTTAATGCCGATCGCTGGGTTGGTATTAATGCTGATGAACTGTATGCACCTGCCAGTATGCTGAAAGTTGTTTCTATGGTAGCTTTTCTGCGGGAAGCACAGAAAGATCCTACATTACTATCAAAAAGTATTACGGTTACTACCAATAGTGATACTAGTCAGGATTTCTATCCACCGGCTCATCCCGCTCAAGTGGGTCAATCATATCCCGCTCAAGAACTGTTATCCGATATGATCATTGATTCCGACAATAATTCTGCACTCGCGGTTGATGCATTTGTAGGAAAAACTCTTATCAACAAGACATATACCGATTTGCAGATGCCTACACCTGATCAAAAAAATTCAATTGATCTGTATTCGCCGAAAATGTTTTCTCGCGTTTTTCGTTCTCTGTATAATGGAGCCTATCTTTCTGATGATATTTCCAATCAAGCATTGGAATTAATGAGTAAGACCACATTCACGCAAGGGCTAGTGGCGGGAGTGCCCAGTGGGACAGTGGTAGCCCATAAGTTCGGGGAACGTACCATTGTGCCTGCATCAGGCAGTAGTGCACCAACAGTTCGTGAACTGCACGACTGCGGCATTATCTATGCACCGAATGATCCCTATTTGCTTTGTGTCATGACCAAAGGAACCGACTTTCCTTCATTGCAGAAAGTGATCAGTGATATTTCGGGTATTGCGTGGAAGAGTGTGGCGCAGCTGGACGCAAGCAAATAATAACGAAATCTTTAGATTTTCTTTAGAAAAAGTTGGGATTAAATTGAAGGTAGTTGTGTATAATGGGTTCTATGAATACCATCTTTCAAATTAATACACATCCTGCTACAATGCCTTCACGTATGTTTGACCCTATGCTCGAAAAAGAACTGGCCTTTTTTAAGGCGCATCAAGCTGAATTGGTACAACAATATCAAGGTAAATTTCTTGTTATTAAAGATGAAGCCGTAAAGGGCGTGTATGATTCTGAAATGGAAGCATACACGGAGGCTCAAAAATCTTTTCAATTAGGCAGTTTTTTAATCCAACAGTGCGTATCAGGCACTGAAGGTTACACTCAGACGTTCCACTCTCGGGTAACATCATTTTAATCGCATGCATAGTATCGATTTTTAAGTGTTAATATAAGAATATGAGCAAGGATAATGATGAATTAGTTTCTATAATACTTAGCACTGAAGAGTGGCAAATCTTTGAATGTAAAAGGGCGAATATTAAACCGGCGAAATTACTAGAAACAGTAGTTGCTTTTGCAAATACTAATGGGGGAACCATTGTACTGGGTTTAGAAGATCCTAAGAAAGCTAAAGATGAAAAACGTTTAATCGGTATAAGTGAAAATCTTGATAATGTTTCCAGCTTCTTAGCCCTTTTAGCAAAAGAAATCGACCCTCCTTTGATTGTTTATTCACAAAAAGAAATAGTCATAATAAATTCAGAAGGTAAAGAAGATAAATTAATCTTATTGAAAATAGAAAAAAGTGACGATGTCCATTCACTGAAAAATGGAGACACATTTGTCAGAAAAGGCAATCAGAATCAAAAAATTGGAGCAAAAGAAATTACTAGAATTAAATATGAAAAAGGATCAATTCAACTCGAGGCAGAAATCATCAATATAGATACTTTTAATGATATAGATAAGGATCTTTTAAGACAATTTAAAAAAGATACAGGCGGTAAGCCAACTAGCGATTGGCAGTTTTTGAAAGATAATGGATTAGCTTCAAAGAAAGGAAATAAGTTTTTATTGACCAAAGGAGGGGGGTTGCTTTTTGGCAAAAATCCTTCTGTTTTGTTGAGCGGAAAATTTGGTATAAAAATATCAAGATTTTTTGGAAGTAGGGCAACTTATACAGGCACTCCAAATTTGGTCCATAAACCTTTTACAATTGAAGGGCCACTTCTATATCAAATTAATGAAGCAATAGATTACTTTAAAGATGTTGTTAAAAATTCTCCTCCAAAATTAAGCGGATCAACATTCAAACCTTCTCTATTGATTCCAGAATCAGCTTTTCAAGAAGCCGTGACAAATGCTGTTGTTCATAGAAATTATTCTATACAAAATGATATACAAGTAAGATTTTTTGATGATCATATAGAAATTGAGAGTCCCGGTACTTATCCAGGACATGTTACTCCAAGTAATATTCGATCTGAAAGATTTGCGCGTAATCCTATAATTCAAAGAACTTTAAATAGGTTTGATGCGGCACCAAATCTTGATATAGGAGAAGGAGTGGATCGTATGTTTAAAGCAATGCGACAGAAAAATCTTTATGATCCTATATATTTACCCCCAACCTATTTACCTAATTCGGTAATGGTGATTTTGTATAATTTACAGAAAATTGAGTATTGGGATACGGTAAGTAATTTTTTAGAAGAAAATTATAGAATTACAAATGAACAAGCTAGAAAAATTACCGGGGTACCAGACTCAGTCCGAATGTCACGTTTATTAAAGCAATGGGTTGAGAGTGGTTTGCTTAAAAAAGCTGACGGAAGATCTAAAAAAGATATGTATTATTACAAACCTGGACAAGGTCTACCCGCCAGTCTATTTTCATAGGTATTGAAAATAAGATAATTAATCTGTAAAACCATTATAAAATAAGGTGAATCAAGCTTTCTTATTTTCTTCACTCCACTCATCTATCGTAATCAGTTTTTTGTTCCTCTAATTATAGGTATAATGCTCCTATCATGGCCCAGAAAGGAAAATTGACCACCAAGAGGTCGGCATTGGAGAAATGGCTGGGAGCGGGCATCGTGCTGGTATTTGTGGTCTTGCCGCTGCTGTACTTCTCCAGCTGGCCGGCCGCCTACGTCACCTCCAAGCAATACTTCCTGATGGGAGCGGTAGAAGTACTGGCCGTGCTGTGGGTGTGGCTTTTGGTGAAGGATAGGCGATATCGCCTCACTCGGCAGAATATACTGTGGCTGCTGCCATTGAAATTATTCCTCGTATCGCTAACGGTAAGTGCTATCGTGGGGGTTGATCCTGCCACCTCGTTTTTCTCTACGGTAGAGTCAGGGACTGGGTTGCTGCTGCTGTACCACGTTTTCTTGTTGGCCTGCATTCTTACCTCATTCATTCGCGTGCAGCAGCAGGTTTTCTTCAAGCGTATTGCGCAGGCCACGCTTTTTGCATCCGTTATCCTGGCAGCAGCAACATTCTTCACCGGTCCGAATGGCGTATTCACTACCCAGTCTCCCATGTTGGTGGGATCATCCGGCGGAGCCATGATGGGCAACCTGCTCCTGGCAGGGGCATACTTTATCTTCAGTATTTTCTTGGCGCTTTATTTAGCAAGCCATGAATCACGTATATGGAAAAAAGTATTCTATGCCGTAAGTATTGCGGTCATCGTCTTTTCACCGATTTATTTCAATCCGCATTTGTGGACCGGCATGCCGTTTGCCCAATTGAAGGCTTCATCATTTTTCTTGATCGGCCAAGCGCGGGTGGCAACAGGAGCACTGATCGTGGGATTATTTGTCACTCTTTTTACATGGTTGTGGATCGGCACGAATCAGAAGATGGCACGATTGATAGGGATGGGGGGGATTATTGCCATGGTCATCGTAGCAGTCATTGGTATACAGCAGATCATTATTCCTATCTCGGCCGCCCACACGTTCTTTGTGAAAGAGTCGGGCAATCGTATTGTAGACTGGCAGACCTCCCTGCAAGGGATTAAAGAGAAACCTCTTTTGGGCTGGGGCCCTGAAAATTCCCATGCCGTGTATCAGCGCTATTTCAATCCTATCGTGTATAGCGCGGGACGGGGCAATGAAGTATATGCACTGCATCCGCACAACAACACGCTCGAAGTGCTGGTAGATGGGGGAGTGATCGGCTTTGTGCTGTACCTCGCGGTACTCCTAAGCCTGTTCCGCGGCATCTGGCTGCTCTATCGCAGAAATAAGATTGATGGCAAGACATATGTATTATTCATCGGCATGCTCGTGGCATTCATATTGCAGCAGCAAATGATCTATGACTCCATTGTCAGCTATGCCCTGTTCTTCTCTGTCATCGCGATAGTGGCCGGCCTGCTCGATACCACCGACGAGCGTCGCCAGCTGGCTGCTCCTATTGCACCGATAGGATATGTGGGGGCGGTAGCAGTGACCGTGCTGGCAATTCCGGCATTACTCTACGCCGTGTATTGGCCGGCTCAGAAGATGGCGGAATTTCAACAAGTGGCCAACATGACCAGTGATAAACGGGCGGAGCAATACCAACATCTCTTTCATTCGACCGGCTCATACGCCATTGATACCGATCCGGAATTCTTCACCGCCCCGTTGTTTTATTCATACGATGCCCAGAAAACCATATTGAAAAGCAATCCGCTCTATCAAAAGGTGGCATCAACGGAAATCCAATCATTGCTTACCGCCGTCAGCCCATTGGCGCAGACCAATCGATACGACTACCACTTGATCCTCTCATTGATGCAGCTGGATAACCTGCAATTCTATCTGACGAATGATGCTCAATATCTTGCTCAAGCCGATGCATACTACAAACAAGCAGTAGTGCTTTCTGCTACTGATCCGGAATTGTACTTCACCTACGCGCAAACATTGGTCTATGAAAAGAATGTGGCTGGTGCGAAAGCATTGCTGGATAAAGCCACGGCCTTAAATCCGGATTATCATGCGGCGGCGGAATTTAAAAGTGTACTGAAGTAATATGATTATTTCACGACTATCGGGCGGCATGGGCAATCAAATGTTTCAATATGCGTTGGGGCGGAAGCTGTCATTGCAATACAACGTGCCGCTGAAGCTGGATACGACCTTTTTATTGCACCGAGAGTCGTTTCCTTCACTGCTACGCCCGCATTTTGTTTTTAGAAATTATGATCTGGATGTGTTCAAGGTCGCTGCCACCATTGCGACAGCCGATGATATGAAATGGTGGCAGCGACCGATTCTCTCCGGCAAAATAATGCTGGTCATCGATGCACTACTTCGCAAAGTGCGAATATTGCGCGGCTGGGAGAAGTCCTTTACGTTTGATTCTCGTATACTATCACTTGGGCCGGATGTTTATTTGGCGGGATTTTGGCAAAGTTATAAATATTTTGATTCTATCCGATCAACACTTCTGGAAGATTTCACTTTGATAAAACCATTGTCGGAAGCTTCCGAAAAACTTCGGATAGAGATAAAAAACTGCAATTCTGTCTGTGTACATGTCCGTCGCTCCGATATTGCCCACAAGTCCTTTCATGGGACAATAGGGAAGGGCTACTATGACGTGGCGCTGCAATACATTGCCCTGCACGAAACTATAGAAAAGGTGTATGTATTCTCGGATGATATCGCATGGTGTAAAGACAATATGCAGTTTTCTTTCCCCACCACCTATGTCGGTCCCGAATATGCCGGTCAGAAAGGTGAGGAAAATCTCATGTTGATGACTGTCTGCAAGCACTTCATTATTCCCAATAGCACTTTTTCATGGTGGGCGGCCTGGCTTTCCACTACCTCAAATAAAATTGTCATTGCTCCGAAACAGTGGTTTAGTGGTAGGATTGATACCACCGATCTTATTCCCGAAACTTGGATGAGACTATAAAATATGGCGAATTATATACAAACAATTGCCCTTGAAGACCAATATGATGTTGTGATTGTAGGGGCGGGAATATCAGGCTTAACGTTGGCCGAACGCTATGCATCCATCGGTAAAAGGCTACTGATAATAGAAAAACGCCACCATATCGGCGGGAACTGCCATGACTTCATCAATGAAGCGGGAATCCTGGTATCAAAATACGGTCCGCACTATTTTCATACCAATGACGAAAAAGTCTGGCAATATGTCAACCGTTTTTCACAATGGCATCCCTATGAACACCGGGTGGTCGGTCACAATATAGGAAAGACTTTTCCCATACCGGTAAATAGAATTACTATTAATACTGCTTTCGATCTGAACTTAAAAAATGAAAAAGAGGTGGAAGAGTGGATTAATACCCACAAAATACCAATTGCAGAACCTCAAAATGCCGAAGAGGCGGTTTTAGCTCGCATGGGGAAAGAATTGTATGAATTGATTTTTAAGGGCTATACCACGAAACAGTGGGGTATGGACCCACGGGACTTGGGCGCAGAAGTAACGAACCGGATTCCTTTCCGCACTAATGATGACGATCGATATTTTACCGATACATATCAGGGAGTGCCGCTCCATGGGTATACCAAACTCTGTGAGGCGCTGGTAGACAACCCATTGATTACCATCATGCTTTCTGCCGATTGGGATCAGTGCAAGAATCAATTATCTTCCATCAAAAAACTTTTTTTCACCGGAAAAATCGATCAGTATTTCAGTGAGAAATACGGGAGCTTGGAATACCGTTCCTTGCGGTTTGAATTTGAAACGCTTGATCAAGAATGGTACCAACAGTATGCGCAAGAAAATTACCCTTCCTTGGAAGTTCCTTATACGCGTATCGTGGAGTACAAACGATCGACCGGACAGACTCATCCTAAAACCACTATTTCTCGGGAATACTCAACTTCTGAAGGGGAGCCGTACTATCCCATTCCTTCGGAACGTAATAGGATAATATATGAGAAATATCAGCAAGCCGCGACAGAGTTGGAAAAACAAAATATCTTCTTCGTGGGGCGATTAGCAAACTATAAGTACTTCAACATGGATCAGGCCTTCAAAAATGCTCTCGACTTGTTTGATCGCATTGAAAATGGTGTCAAATAAGGTTTTATGATAGCATACAGTATATTTCATCATGGATAATAAGGCGGAAAAAATTGCGGCAATAGTTGTCACGTTTAATAGAAAGGATTTGTTGCCCAAATGTCTGGATGGCATCCTTAAACAGACTCGTCCCGTAGACCACATTTTTTTAATCGACAATGCTTCCACTGACGGCACCAAAGAAATTGTAGAAGAATTGTATAAAAACAACCCATTAATAAGTTATACGATATTGCCGGAAAATAGCGGCAGTGCCGGAGGTTTTCATGAGGGCGTCAAAGCAGCTTATGAAGAGGGGATGGATTGGATATGGTTCTTGGATGATGATGTTTCCCCGCGGTCAAATTGTTTGGAAAAGATGCTGGAATATTCGCACATTTCAAAATGCATGCATCCGAGCAAGCTTGATGTAAATGGAGAAGAGTTCCTCTGGGAATCGCTTTTCGATACAGCCTTGGGCCGGGTGACATTCATACCGAACCTGTCTTTCAAGAACGGCAAGGACTTTACTTTTGTAAACGTCGGCTGCTTTGAGGGGATGTTCATCCACAGGGATATCGTTGAAAAAATAGGATTTCCGGATAAGCGGTTCTTTATCGGGGGAGATGATACGATGTATGGCTTTTCCGCCTCGTTGTATACCAATGTTATTTTCATAAAGGATGCCATTATCAACAAGCTCATTCCTTTTGGCACCGTAATGAAACCAACGGCATTTTATTACTCATTGAGGAACCAGTTCCTGGTCAAGGATTATTTGAAAAAATACGAGCTTTTCAAGCCGAACCTGTTCTACTGGTACTTCACCCTATATGTCTTGTATGTATGCACCAAGCATACCTACCGAAACCGCTCATTGCGCATACCGCTCTATGTAGTAAAAGCCATTATCGACGGCAATCGAAAAAAATTCTATAAGCTATAATGAATTTTTCACTGGAAAAATTTAATAAAAACCTCTTCTTTGTCGCATTGGTATTGCTCATTTTCAGAGTGGGGCATTTTTACAATTCTTTCGTGCCGAAGCCGTATGAAATGGCATTTGTCATCCTATGCTGCTTAACGTTGGTGTACATGCTACGATTCCGCAAAATCACTGATTTTTTCAGATCAATACCGAAAAGAATTTTAATAGCAGTCTTTATATTGGTTATCGCGATTTTGTTCGGCTGGCTCTTGGCCGTATACGCATACGGTATTCCATCAACGTTCAACATGGTGTTGGAATTCGGGACTTTTAGCATCGGATTGGTAACGTCTCTATTGATATTGTTTTATACCAAGAACGATCAGTACTGGGCGGACAGGTATCTCTACGCCTTGGTGGTACCGGCCCTGTTTGGAATCTTTGCCCTGCTGCCTGCACTTGCTGTTCATATTCCCGGCCTGCTGGCGCCGGACGGGAATTTTACAGGTCTTACCGATAACGTGAATATCATTTCGAAAGTCCTTCTCCTTCCGGCGCTGTTCTTTATAACTTACTCACTATTCCCTTCACAAAAGGCATGGCATAAAATCCTTTACATGCTCGCTGCTGTTTGCTTGGTAGCCCTTCTGTTCTGGATATCTTCCCGCGGTGCATTGCTCAGTCTGGGGCTCGGGGCGCTGGTGATCGGATTGATGTATTCACTCCACCATTTTCAATGGAAAAAGCTTTTACAAACCGCCCTCATCATCCTCATCATCCTGGCCTTGGGATTCATCTTGACCCCCTACTCAAGAAAGCAGAGAGGGTTGGATAGGATTTTGAACAATGAAAACAACCAGTCTTCCGCCGCTGTGCTTAGAAATGAATCCCTTGGCGCAATCTTGAGAAATTCTTTGAATAGGAATAGCGGTGGTTATTCTGTAAATGACGCGAACACTGTTTCAGTACCAGTTGCGTCGGCAGGCGAATCCCGCCTGGAAATCTGGCCATATTATGCACGGTTGGCATGGCGGCACCCTTTTGGCATCGGGCCCGACACCCATTATCAATCAAACTTCGTCAATAAAAACGGAGATACCTTGAGTTCCGGCCCGCATAACACTTATATCCAAATATGGTTTTGGGGCGGTTGGCTAGCATTATTCAGCTTCCTGTATATCATGGGAAGCGCGTTCACTAACCTCGTGCGGCAATTACGATCTCAATTTACCCGCAGGGGACTGGCGCTATTTGGCATATTATTGGTGCTAGCCATTGCCATTGCCTTCGATGACAGCTTGTCGCTCTATTGTTTTTGGGCAATCTTGGCATTATCATTACAACAATGGATCCCTTAGTAACCATCGTCTTGCCGGTATATAACGGCGCACAATGGATCAGCAAAGCCATTGAAAGCGCCTTGGCCCAGTCTTTCGCTGATTTTGAATTGATCATCATTAATGATGCGTCCAAGGATGCAAGCGAGGAAATCGCCCTGCAATGGGCGGCCCGAGATCCGCGCATACGCTATGTCAAAAATGAACACAATATGGGAATCCAAAAAACCCGCAATATCAGCTTGGAGCTGGCCGGCGGCGAATACATTGCGGAGATCGACCAGGATGACCAGTGGCTTGATAGGGATAAGTTGAAAAAGCAGATAGAATTTTTACAAAATCATAAAGGCTATGTCTTGATCGGCACGGGCGCAATCATGGTGGATGAATCCGGCAGGGAACTGGCTCGGTATCTCATGCCGGAAACCGATGAGGAAATCAGGAAAAAGATATTGCGGGCAAACCGCTTCATTCATTCCAGCGTGGTCTATAGGAAAGAGGCCGTAAAGAAGATAGGAGGCTATACCGTGGAGAAGATGTCGGAAGACCACGACTTATGGCTGCGGCTTGGCAGAACGGGCAAATTTACCAACCTTCAGGAATATTCCACCCAATATCTTTTTAGTCCCGGTGGATACAATTCGCAGAATAAGATTTTACGTCTCAGGCAGAACCTGCTCTTCGCAGAAGAGCACAAGGATTTTTATCCCCATTATTACTACGCCCTAATAATAGGGTGGACAAAAATATTTTTTACACCGATTTTCAATCGTATGCCGACAAAACTGAAGGGAGTTTTCTTAAAGATCCATAAGAAAATATAGCTACGACAGCAGGCCTTCGGCGATATACTGCTCGCAGGTTTTACTGATATGCGTTTCAATGGAAAATGCATTCTTAAAAGAAAGAGTTTCCACGATCTTGGATTGCGAATATGTTTTTCTGCTTGTTAATGCCCGCAATCGTGAAAAAGTCAGGGGATTTTTTTTGTTTGCCATGCGGCACACTACGGTCAACAGGGCGGCACTGACCCACGCCACAGGATAACTAACGGATACGGTTTTTCTCGTTATGACCGGAGGAATGTTTTTTACCAACACATCCATATTCGCATATGATATTGGGTTATTTACGATATAGATGCTGCCGGAGGGAAGGCGAGGATTATCCAGCAGCTCCAATGCTTTTATTACTTCATCAATATGGACGATATTATACATGCCGTGACCCACGGCTTTGTATAATCCGTTGCGCATGCTTTTTACCAGCTGAAAAAAGCTGTCTTTTTTCACGCCGATATGTGGTCCGAAAATACTGGTGGGACGAAGTATCTGCGCCCGCAGGCCTTGCTTGACCGCATCGCTAATAACTTGCTCGGCTTTGTACTTGGATATTTCATATGCATTGCCGGGATGGCAAGCAGTGCGCTCATCAATGACGGTTTCCGCGGTGGAGCCGATAACGCCGGCGCTGGAAAGATGAATCAAATTGCAGCCATGTTTATAGGCCAATGCCGCAATGTTTTTGGTACCCCGCACATTCACGCGATCCATTTCTTTTTCATCATAAATAACCCCCGCACAATGATAAATAGTGGATACATCGGAAGGAAGATCAATAGTGCCCGTAATATCGCCGGTGATGACGGTAATAGCGGGATCATCAGAAAAAATCGATGAGTCATTACGGGTCAATACATACAATGTATAGCCTTTTTTAATAAGATCTTGCACAAGATGACGGCCGACGTATCCCGTTGCGCCAGTCACAAAAATTTTTTTGGAATTTTTCATATGCCGTCAAAATTATATAGGAAAAACAATGGCATCGATATGGGAAACCGGGATATTTTTATTGACTCCCAAAATATTTCCTCCGCATCCCGCAGGAATCAGCACGCGATCAATCAAATCGATAAGATCGGCATCTAAAGGAATCACTGATAGAGTGTACACCTTGCTTTTTTGGCTTTCCGTCAATGAATCAAATAGGTCTTCCGTGATTGCCTCCAAAAGCTGCGGTTCCATCATAAGGTACAACTGAAACACATCGCTGAGCATATCGACGAATTTTTGCACCCCGTCCCAGTATTCAAATTGAATATAATCTACCTTGGTAGTGATGGTATAAATACCGCCCTTAATGATCTTATAATCAAATCCTTCCGCATCGATCTTAAGGAAATCGATATGCATGATTCCATGCTGCTCAACGTACCCATCAAGCGGGCGCAGGGAATAGCGCTGGCCCTTATCGATGTTTTTATGAAAAGGATTGGGAGCAAACGATTGACTGTCTTCATAATATACGCAATCATCCTTGTTTTCATCTGATAGCCCGAACTCATTGAGGGTAATGTCGGGTTTCTCCAGAGAAGCGATTTTTTGTTTCAATAACGCAATGGCTGCCGTATGCGGTTCAAATAAATAATATGAGCAATCTTTTTTCAGTTCATAAAACGACAAATCTTCCCGTGCCCCTATATCAAACACCGTTTTAAAATCAGCTTTTAGCAAGTCAAACACTTTCAATTCTTCTGCCGGGATGGCGGGATTGCCGTTCCTGATCACCGCTCGGACAAACGGGCGCAGCGCTCCTTTTATGTTTTCGGGTAATCTGCGAGCAACGGCTTTTTTTATTTTTTTAATTATTTTAGTCATTTAAATAAACTTTTATATTTCTCCTTATTGTCCAACAAGTATTTCGGCAATTTGCTTTCATCTTTCCAGAACCGGATATATCTTCCTTTGATATCCTTGTTTTTCGATAGCAGGCTTTCTACCTGTGCCCGCGTATCTTTCGTATTGAGCTCATGATAGCTATAAGAAGCCAATTTGTCCTTGATCCTTTGCGCTCCTCCTTGGAAGGTAAAGTGCCAACCGCCGTTTCGGATAACAGTGTATGCGGTTTTACCAAAGGTGCGCAAGTCATTTACGCAATTGTTCTTTATGTTCTTATATTTAGTAGCGATGGTTCCTGTCCATCCTCTCCAGTCCTCATTGGAGCGGTTGTTAAGATAGTACACATACGCATCTTGCTTATATCTATAAATATCATCTTTGGAATAATCAATCGGCGCTTCCGGATTCCAGATTTCATCCAAGTCGGATATGTAGCATATGTCATCATCCGCCAGATCCGCCAAAGGTTTCTTAACCGATTCTTTTTCATAGAAATCACGCAGGTAATTATCATCTCCCGGCGGAATATTATCGGAAGTCAGGGCATCATTTAAAATCCTTTTTTCTAGGGCTGGCGTAGCGGGATCCAGCAGCCTTTGTCGGGCATCGTCAAAATCTTTTAATGGAGCATCGATGACATAGTGAATGATTTTGTTTTCAAACGGCTTGAAAAGATGCTTATTTTTTTCATACAGCAATTCCTTCGGCATGCCAGAGTGCGTAAGAGTGGATTCGATAAGGACGAAATAATCAACATATTCATTCAAGATATTCAAGCGAATATCCAACGTTTCCAGTTCATTAAAAAAATTAAAAACATCATACACTTTTATTTTTTTACGGTATTCGGCCGACTCGATGGCGGAAAGCCATGCTTGGCGTCGCTTTTTTTCCGCTATTAAATCAAAGGGCCTTTTGATAGTATTATAAATATCATTGCTTTCATTTATTATGGATTTTATGACATTTTTAATTCGTGGAGGAGTATGGGCCGCCAGAAAAGAGCGGGCGCTTTTTTTGTGTAGGGGACGAGGAGGGATCCCAATAGCGGGGGAGTAAAAATCAGCATGGCTTTCCATATATTCCTTCAGCTGTACCAGGCAAGCAGCATAATCATGCAATACGCCCTCTCGATCCATGTAATTCCAACGGGTGGTGATGTTATATCCCAAACTCCAGTACCCGTCTGATATGTTGTGGCGAGCGAAATATTTCGGGGCAATGCAAAATTTCAATACGTCGCTGGTCCACGCCGGGAACCAAGCGAAGGTTGAGTTGGAAAGAATGAGATAGTGAGCGTTTTTAATGATAGTGTAATCTTTTCCGATACTAAAATGGAAAACGTCATAGGTCGGGAAGAACTTTTTTGCCGTAAACACATCATCTGTAATGACGATAAATCTGAAATTTTTATTTATGGTCAGCATGTGACGTACCGCATCATCCCAGTATTTTTTGCTCAAAAAGAATTCTGGATGGCGGGCATATTCGCCGCCGCGGAAATTAATAACGCAGGTGTTTTCATCGGCATAGTCATAACATTCATATTCCGGTTTTACGGCAAGCCATTTTTTAATCTGATCTTTTCGGTGGATGATATATTGCTCGTCTTGCATCAATCCGTCGATTTTGGTGTTATCAGCCACATTAACCAACAGGGGATCATATGTGGTGATATTGGATCCGTTTTCCGGATGAAAGAGCAGGCGTTCTGTATAATACTGAGCAATACCTTGCGGCAATGTGGCAGGGGGTCCTCCTTCCGGCCCACTGCCGCCAATGACCGTTTCTCCAAAATCCACATCGAGAAAATCAGCGCCCTTGAAATTTTCAGGAGACTGGATACCGAAAGCATAGCCCTTATCCAAGGCGATAACCCGAGTACAAATATAACAAGCCAGCTGATTGCCCAACCCTTGGCCTTTGTATAATTCAGTTACGATCATATCTTGCCGAGCATGTGTTTTATGAAATCTTTCAGGCAGCCGACGGTTCTATAATACCAGAAATTGAGACCTCTTTCATATCGCTCGAGCATCATGGTGTACTCTCTTTTTTGCAATGCCCTGCTGGCTACGGTATTAGTTACTTGATGATCCCCGACGCGGTTTACCACATTGATAGTATGTAAAATTTTTGGTTCGCCGAATTTATCATAACAGCGTCGATAATAATCACTATCCATCAGCCATATCAGACTCTCGTCAAAAAGCAGCGGGCTATCGTTTTTTATAGTAAGGGTGGAGGGTGAGCTGTATACTGTTTTTATCCATATGGAATGTATGGTATCAGGACGAGGATAAAACGGTTTGAAAAAAGTCGTACCGTCTGTGGTATGAGTGCAACCACTGACCAGCCAGTGATCCTTTTCCACATCAAAACAGTTTGCAATTTCCGCCAATGCTTTTTCATGAAAAAGAAAATCATCCTGGAAAAGCACCTTAATGAGTTGGCCGGTAGCTTTTTTAATGGCATTGTTGATATTAGCAGAGGAGTTGCCGCGATTTTCCGTATTGCGATAGTAGTAAATATCCAGTTTATCAGCATATGTTTTACACAGATCTTCGATTGCAGTATCTTGGGAGTGATCCGATATAACGATATCAAAATCTTGATATGTTTGCTCGGCAAATATGCCGAAGCTTTGCTCGAGGAATACGTGCCCCTTTCCTTTCATTTCATATGTTGGTATGCAAATACTTATTTTTTTCATACTGATTATAAAATGAGGCCGAAGATATCAGTCAGCACCTGTTCTTTTAATGCATATAATATGAGCATGTATAGCAGGACAGCAATAACAATGGTAATGATGAAATACATGCTTAGTGCGCTACACAGAATTATTACGCCCGCTATCAGTATATTCGCGACGATAATTTTGCCGAGTTTCGGCACCACGCTGAACGAGAAAAAACTTTTAAGCATTTGCCAATTGATGATCATGATGAAAAGTTGCGAGCCAACAGTAGAAAGAGCGGCTCCGACAGCGCCATACCGAGGGATAAGATAGAGGTTTAATAGTACATTGGCACAGACACCGATTGCGGTGGCAATAATAAATTTCTTTTGCAAATTTCGCGCAAAGATGGCGTTGCTGAGAATAAGATTGGGAAAATCAACGAATGCTGAAATCATTAAAATAATCAATACTGTTGATCCGGTTGTATAAGAAGCACCAAAGACAGTGGTCATAATAGCGCCGCTCAACAGCATACCTCCAATGGCGATAGGAAACGCCAACGCCAAAATAATGGTCATAATTTTTTCAAAAATACGTTTTGAAGCAATAGGATCCTCTTTATTTTTTGCCATGAGAGGAAAGGTGGAAAGACCTACAAAGATGGGAATAATTGCTAAGAACTGCACGATGCGTTCTGCGGCAGCATACAAACCTACTTCAGTAACCGATTTCATCTGGCCCAGCATGATAGTATCAATGTTTGCAATCACGACGGAAAAAAGTGTGGTGGCAACAAAAGGCCATGCAAAGTCGACCACCACTCTGATGGTCTTGGTGGAGAATTTCCATTGTATATTTTTAAGATCACCGGCAATGATCCATATTGCCGCAATGCTTCCTATGATACTGCCGGTGGCGTACGCTACAGCCAAAGAAAGCGGGGAAGGATGAGCAATGAGGAGGATTATGCCCAAGATAGTAGTGATGGCATTAATTAGAATTTTTATGAACGCTTCACGTTCCATTCTTTCAAGCGCGCGATTGATTGATAAAACAAATTCTCGTAGCGAATCGGAGAAATTAAGCAGTGCTAATGCTAAAACGATTTTAAGACTTAATGGTACGGTTCCAAGATGAGGAATGAGAAAAAGAGATACCACCAGTGACAATAATAAGAGCCCCAATTTAAGCACTAATGAAGCGGTGAGGTATTGATATTTTTCTTCACCCCCTTGAGATAATTCTTTAGTGATAAACGTATTGATACCAATATCGCCAAAGACATAAAAAACGGAGACAAAGGCCAAAGCATACGAAAAGGCCCCCCAGCCATTAACACCGAGCACGCGAGTGGCAAAAACAATGACGACTAATTTCAATATACGACCCAGTATTTCTCCCAGAAAAAGCCAAACGGTATTTTTAGCAACTGTTTGTTTGGTACTGGTATTCTTAAAGAAGAAATTTTTTAGACGATTCATATATTAATGCGTGAAGATTATTTGCAGCGTTTTCAATACGATGCCGATATCGAGAAGAAGGGTACGGTTTTTCAAATAGTACAAATCATATTCGAATTTCTCCTTGGCGTCGTCGACGGTGCGGGCGTAGCGGTATTTGATCTGGGCCCAGCCGGTGAAGCCCGGACGGATGGTGTGGCGCAGGAAGTAGTAGGGGATGTGCTGCTCGAGCTGGGAGACGAACTCGGGGCGTTCGGGGCGGGGACCGACGAGGGCAATATCACCTTTGATGATATTGATCATTTGCGGTACTTCATCGAGGTGGGTCTTGCGCAGGATTTTTCCGACGAGGGTAATGCGCAGGTCTTTCTTATCGGCCCAAACCGCGCCTTCCTTCTCGGCTTTCTTGACCATGGAGCGCAGTTTGTACACGGTGAAGAGTGTGCCATTCTTGCCAACGCGTTGGTGGTTGTAAAAGATCGGGTTTCCGTCCTCAATCAATCGCGCGATGATTGCAATCAACAGAAAAGGGGAAGTGATGATCAGAATAAAGGATGCAAAAACTATTTCAACGACGCGGGTGAAGAAATGGAGGGCTTTGTTGTCATGGCGGGTCATGATGGCGGTGGCATGTTCATTGCCAATCAATGATAGCGGTACCTTACCGAAGAATGTTTCGTAGCTTTCGATCAGGGTCATTGGCTCGGCATTGAGTTGTTGGGCAAGTGTTAAGAAAAGCTGCGGATCAATCTGTTCGGCGATTAGAATATTCACGTCGCTCTCGGTACTGACTTCTTCACTGGTCTGCCAATGCGTTGCCAAATCGCCAAAGTGAGGATGGGTTTGGAATTCCGCCTTCAGCTCGGCAATCAGGGGACTGGTGCCGATGATGGCAATAGAGCGCGTGAAGCGCATGGTGAAGAGATGGTAGAACAAGCGCCGCCAGATGATGAGCAAGACGAGAGAGAATACTGCCACGAGGATCAGGTTGGTCTTCGGGCTGATGCCATTGTTAGCGGAAAAAATATAAAAGTAGACCACGCCGAGCACGATGTTCACCGCCGTGCTGGCGAGCAAGAGACCGATGTTCAGTGGGTTGGGATTGATGCGGCGCAGGTTGTACAGATCAAAAACAAAAAAGACTACCAGCCATATGACGAACAGCCACGCAAAGAGGCGCGCCTGCTGCAGTAAAAAGGCATGGTCAATATGAATGTTAAATCGTAGGAGGGTCATGGCCCAAAAGGCCAGTAATAACGATAGACAGTCTCCCAAGAAAAGCATGGAACGCTGGTGTTGGAACATTGAACCAGTATATACCATTTGTGGTACAATATGGCCATATGGAACAAAATAACAATAAGCATTTATTATACGCCGGCCTGGCAATTATTGTCGTCATTATTCTAGCGTTGGCTATGCCGTATTTCAAAAAAACAGCCGTAGCGCCTACGACTGACACGGTGACCACCCCTGTGCCTGTCGCAGCCAAGCCTGTACACACCGCCACTCCTTCTGCAGCCATGATGGCGTGGAATGCTACATTGAAAAAGTATGCCAACCAGAGTGTGACGTTTGCCGCTGATTGTACTGCTACTCCTATTACACAAGCATTGAAGGCAGGCACCACCGTGCTCTTGGTGGACAACAGTACCGTGTCACATACCATTACGATCAGTGGCCGGTCATATCCGATGGCTGGATTGCATTACCGACCGATCGTCCTCACCGGCAAAGGTACTACTATTATCAATTGCGACAACAAGCCGAACGTTGCAAATATCGGCGTAGAATAGTAGTCACCGTATGTGGGCCAAGCACAAGACAGTCATCATTATCGCTATTGCGGTGATTCTGGCGGTTGCTGTAACGTGGACGCTCTATCGTAAGCATGTCTACTTTCAGAGTCCGATAGTATTCCTACCCAATCCGCAGCATTTTATTAATGACAATAAAGCGTACCCGGTGCAAACAAATGATGCCATACAAAATATCGCTCAGTCATACAGCAACAACATTATGCAGTTTGATAAAAATTGCGTGGCCAGTCCGGCTACCATGACGGTACAGGTGGGGGACACGATCATGTTCGATAACCGTTCCAACTATCAACGATCCATTACCGTCGGGGCGCAAAGTTATAGTGTGGGGGCATTCGGCCATGTCGTTTTATCATTCGGTACCCACGACACCTATCCGGTCAGCTGTGACTCACTCCACAACGTGGGCATCATCGGCATTCAATAGTTTTTTGAATATATTCCTCTCTTGTTATCCCCAATACTTTTAAATTATTTAAGATAATGAACAAGGGGAGGGGATTATTTCGTGGAATCACAATCGGCCTTTTAATCCCCGGTTTTCCATAGATACGATGATCGCCCCTCTCTCTTTTAAACCCGCAACCGACTGATAGCAAAAATCGCTCGAATTCCTTCCAGTGCGTGAGTGGTATTTTCGGCATTGATTATGCAAACGCTGGTATATTGATATCAATAAAATCCGAAGATGCCAATTGGGGAGGATTCCATTTTTCCTGCTCTTTCTTCCAGCCAAGCTCTGTAAGTACTTCTTCTGCCGTGCCGGTTGTTATTATTTCTTCCATGAAAACGGAAACCAATTCCCGAAACATTCTCCGCGCATCCTTCTCGGTTTTTCCGGCTGTAGCAATATCCAACGCTGGCGTATACGCCACGAATTGTTTCCCTTCCTTAAAAATTGTTAGCGGTAACTTCATATATAAAATCATCATAATATAATACACATTCAATATCAATTCTGGCTGGAGAAATACTAAAGATTTTATAAAAAGGTACCTGGTACCATTTATTTCAGGTACCGTTGACTTTTCGGGCATTTTTGATACAGTAACAGCGTGTAGGTCAGAGACAGCAGGCCGCAGGTCCTGAGCGCAAGCGAAGGATGCTGGGATAATAAATGCCTGCCGAGGTCAAACTCTATTTACTTACACGTTCATTAAACAAATTATTATGGCAATTTCAAAAGAGAAAAAGCACGAAATCGTGTCCTCTTTTTCAGATATTGTAACTGGGGCCGAGTCAGTGGTATTCGTCCAGTTCAACAAGCAAACTGTCCTCAACAGTAATGCACTCCGTCGCAAGCTTCGTGCTTCAGACGTAGGGTATAAGGTAGGGAAGAAAACCCTCTTGAAGCGCGTGCTCGCAGAGCAAGGCTACACGGGAGAACTTCCTCCGTTGGAAGGCGAAGTGGCTGTGGCATACAGTACCGATCCATTGGCGGCAGCACGAGAAGTCTATGACTTCCAGACTACCAACAAGGGTATCATCAGTATTGTCGGCGGCGTATTTGAAAAAGGATACAAAAACCAAACAGAAATGATGGCTATTGCTACCATTCCACCGTTGCAAACGCTTCGTGGCATGTTCGTCAATATCATCAATTCACCAATTCAGCGGTTCGCAATTGCGCTCGATCAAATTGCAAGGAAGAATGCATAGCATTTCTATTAATAAACTTTAAATTAAACATATGGAAGAAAATAACAACGTAGAAGTTCCTAAGAAATTCAAGGACATCGTTAGTGCTATCGAAGGGCTAAGCGTACTTGAACTGAACGAACTGGTAAAAGTGTTCGAAGAAAAATTCGGTGTATCAGCCTCTGCAGTAGCAGTAGCTGGTCCTGCAGCAGCGGCCGGTGAAGCGGAAGAAAAAGACAGCTTCACCGTAGTACTGGCATCAGCCGGCGAACAGAAAATCGCGGTGATGAAAGTAGTAAAGGAAGCGCTTGGTCTTGGGCTCAAGGAAGCCAAGGATCTCGTGGATGCAGCTCCTTCAACATTGAAAGATGGTTTGAAGAAAGACGAAGCAGAAGCCCTCAAGAAATCCATTGAGGAAGCCGGAGGAAAAGTTGAATTGAAATAACCGTAGGTTATTTCAACAACTTTTCCGGAGGTGCTGGGGGCCAGTTCATTGCTGGCCGCA
>JAQBRM010000025.1 GCA_028286485.1 Candidatus Nomurabacteria bacterium | reverse complement strand
TAATATTGGAACCTATAGTCAAAGAAAAGATCTATCTAGTGGGCTAAGATGCATTTTGGGAACAGGTTCGTCGAGTAGTTCTATATACTACCGATACGTTATGGGTAGAGCATATTGATACCATGGAACACATGCGTCAGTCTGTCGGGCTTCGTGCCTATGGCCAAAGAGAGCCTTTGGTAGAGTACAAAAAGGAGGCTACTCGGCTCTTTCGAGAGATGGAACAGCGCCTCAGAGACCAAGTTATTACTATGGTTTCAGCCATTTCCAAGTAATCGGACACCTTTGATCGCCGACCGCGACGAAACCCTTAAGAGGTGGCTTTACATGACAATAAATTAGGTAAATCGTCAAGTTATATTGTCTAAAATATCCTTATTTTATAAGGATATTTTTCATTTGACACCTGTATTTTTCATTGTATAAGCATTGACATTTTTTACCCTTTGTGCTACTATATTAGGAGATTCGGTACGGTGTAGTCAATACATAGTATCGAGTTTTTTCTTTGGAACGACCCGAAAGGTACGAACCTTGGATAAATGAACTGCTACGAAGTTCCTCCGGAGCTCAACCGGAACCTATGAGTTCAATAAAACATTCAATTACTCGATCATTTATCATTGTGCCTTTGATGGCAACTACATTATCGATGTCCGCCTTTACGGCAGCCGTCAATACTGCGGTTACTCCATCGGTATCTTCAGATCAACAAAGCATCTCCGGCACCGCCGACGCACAACCTGCCTCGGTTGGTACAACAGATACAGCCTTACTTAAAGCGAAAGAGAGTGAGGAAGCTGCCAAAATTGATGCCTACTTTACCCAAAACGGCATGCCGTTAGCTGGATATGGTATAAAAATGGTGACCGAAGCAGAGAAACACAACATTGATTGGCGGCTGATCCCAGCAATTGCGATTCGCGAATCAACTGGTGGTTTACACCAATGTAAATCAGTAACCTATAGTCCTTTTGGATTCGGTTCGTGTCATATCAGCTTCAAGAGCTATAACGATGCCATTGAGGTCGTTGCTACCAACCTTGGTGGGGACAATCCCAATACAGCGATGCATTATCAAGGGAAGAGCACAAAGGCCATTCTGTTAACCTATAACCCCCCATCAGTGGTACCTCATTACGCTGATCAGGTGATGAGCCTTATGACAAATATCGACAACACGAAAGTGTAATCATTTTGATTATCTATAACCCAAAAGCCCATTCCTTACGGAATGGGCTTTTGGCATTCTGGAAACAATTCAGATATTGACTTTTTACGTAAATATGCTAAAATATAATCAAATCAAAACATTGAAAAAATGAAAAGAATCCTATTTATTTGCCTAGTTGTTATGGCAATATTGCAATCATGTACCAAAGAGTATGTGTATCCGGAACACGAAACCCTTGAAAACGGTAAAACATTCTCGTCGGCAAGAGTAGCCCCATCAATTACGAATGTAAAAGTAGTGGGACAGGTTCATCATGCCGGGGAATGGATAGAGATCAAATGGACTTCCACTAACATCCCGCCGCTTTACAGTATTTTTGTTATCATTGGAAATAAAAATGTAGGAGGATTTGGATTACTGCCCGCCCAACCTGTTCGTGTATATGCTTGGGCTACCGCCAATACAGGCGAAGCGGTTTTTCAAATCACCCCTGATGATGGTAGCGGTTTAAACCTCTTGTATTATGGGGACGGTTCATACGGAGATGGCTTTACGGTCACTGTAGACGCAGTCCTTATTCACCCTGATGGATCCTATGGAGGGACTGATCAGCAATTTGAATCAACCTCAAAACCTTTTACGGTTTTACGCGCGGGATGCTCATCCTCTGTGGGATACAGCACTACTGATGGACAGTCATGTAATATTCCTAATCATTAAAATTATTCAAAAAACCCCTTGCTTCACCGCAGGGGTTTCTTTTGTTCAACGCGGGATGTTGAACACCGAGTGTTTAACATCAATGAAAAAGAGTGATTTGCATGAAATTATGCAAATCACTCTTAAGATCTTTAATGGTTAGTCAGCGTAAGACCTTCATAGTCCGGGTCTTTAAAAGGATTAAAACTGAATGTGGTGAAAAGGGCAGGGGAAGCGTTCTTTTTCTTTTTATTCCCAGTGACCAGAATAGTACTTTTGTGACTTCTCCATACCGGAAGTATGGCATTGATAGTCTTCCACATCTCGTTCTGTCTTTTAATGAGATCTTTGCTAACACATCTTCTTTTGAAGGTTTTTAAAATGGTTTTAAAAATTTGGCGTTTTTTATGATCTATTAGTTCCGTGTCCCAATCTTTAATCAAGTTAAAAAATTTCAAAGCATCTTTTTGTTCGGGCAGTTGGTCGTTTGTTAAACAACTGATGATAATCTTTTCCATATCATCGAGGGTCGGTGTGGTGGTTTTCATCTCGTCCTTGTTTTTCTTTATTATAGCAAATATACACCAAAAGTCAAGGTGAAGGGGTAATGTGCACACACTTATGGCGGTTTTCGGATAGTATCCGAACATGACTGTCACTATGGCTAAAACAATCAAAGAGGAACGGCTAAGATGGGTCTTGCCCATCATCAACAAAGAGATCACACTCAAAGACATGGCGAAGCTGTGTCCGCATGGAATGCGGACACTAGAGCGCTGGGTGGCTGCATACAAGAAAGAGGGAGCAACGGGTCTGGTGGCAAAGTCCACCAGACCAAAGACCCAGCCAAATGAAACACCGATCAGACTGAAAGAAGAGATTATTGCACTGCGAAAAAAAGAAAACGTCTGTGCTTTGAAACTGAAATGGAAGATCGAAAAGAAAGGCGTGGTTATTCACGAACGCACCATCGGCAAGATATTAAAAATAGAAGGACTGGTACGAAAGTATCGAGCAAAGAAAGTGAAAATCAAATATGTCAAAGTACCACTGTTGCCAGGAGAGCTCATTGAGATTGATGTGAAGTATGTCCCGAAAAAGATTGATGGAAAACGGTATTATCAATATACCGCCATCGACTGTGCCAGTCGCTGGCGCTATCTTGCAGCGTACGACAACCAAACCAACGAGCACTCAGTGCGGTTCTTGAAGGAAGTCATTGAACAGTTTGAGTATCGCATCCGTGCCATCAAAACTGACAATGGCGCTATCTTCACCAACTGGTATACAGGACTCAACAAGCGCAGCGACAGACAGCAAAAGAACATACATCCGTTGGATGTATGTTGTGCCGAACAACGGATCATTCACTATCTCATTGATCCCGGCAAGCCAGCACAGAATGGCAAAGTTGAACGATCACATCGTTCCGACCAAGAGACCTTTTATGATCGCAATACTTTCACCTCACTTGCTGACTTGCAGAAGAAACTGAAAGTGTGGAATACTCGATACAACAATCTGGAACACTGCGGATTGAACGGCAAGACGCCCAATGAAGCGCTTGCGCATTATTAGATAATCCGCCATATGTGTGTGCCTAGAACAAAGGTAGGGGCTATAAAACCTTTATTTCATCGATCATTATGGTGATTTTGTCTCCACGCTGGGCGACGGAGCACTTCATGGCAGCCACAATTCCTTCTTGGACCAAGGAACCGATTTTTTTAAATGCTTCAGGGAAAATGACCGCTTCAGAAATTGCACTCTTGTCCTGAATGGTCAGGAAGGCCATTTTGTTGTTGCCGACTTTGGTCATGATGATTTTGCAAAGATCGATATGAGCGACAATGAGTTGGTTTTTATCAAATTTCTTCTTGATCAGGGCGGCGATAGTGGTAGTGGCTTTTTGCAGCTTCTCACTATGGGCATCCAATGGATGCCCGGAAACGTACAAGCCCAACAATTCTTTCTCCCAAATCAATTTTTGTTTCATCGGCGCCGGCGCGGCGTCATTCAGTTTCAACACACTTTTCGGTTTGCCGTCGAGATTGTCGAACAATCCTCCTTGTGACGCATTGCTGAATTGCCCGATACCTTTATGAAAGGCCAGCAGATTTTCAATATTGGCGCAGAATAATCCGCGATCGCCGAAGTCATCCATGGCGCCGCACATGATCAATGCTTCCAATGATTTTTTATTCAAGTTGCGATGCTGCACGCGCTCCAAGAAGTCTTCCATGCTCTGGAATGGGCCGCGGGCTTTGCGCTCGGCAATGATGGCCTTGCCGATTTCCTCGCCGAAGTTCTTGATGTTCTTCAGACCGAAGCGAATGTTGCCGGTGACTTTGCCATCCTCTACGACTACGGTGAAGTCGGAGAAGGATTCATTGATATTGGGCGGTAGGACTTTGTAGCCCATACGGTTGGCTTCGGCAATGTACTCGCCGCAGGATTCAATGTCGCCCGACTCGGCTGTCATACAGGCAGATAGGTATTCGGCTGGGTAGTTGGCTTTCAAGTAGGCGGTTTTGTACGCCACCAAGCCGTAGCTGGCAGCATGCGCTTTGTTGAATCCATAGGCCGCAAACGGTTCAATCTTTTTCCACAGATCATCGGTTTGGGTAATCGTCAGACCGCCGTATTCCTTACAGCCTTTGTAGAACTTTTCTTTCTGCTCAGCCATTTCCTTGGGAATCTTCTTACCCATGGCTTTACGGAATTTATCGGCATCAAGCCAGGTATAGCCCGCCAGTCGAATAGAAGCCATCAACACGTCGTCCTGATAGACCAACAGGCCATACGATGCTTCCAAGTCATCCACCAGTCGCGGATCGGGATAGGTTACCAAACTGGGATTTTGCTTTCGGCGAATGTATTCCGGAATCACTTCCATCGGTCCCGGGCGATAGAGTGCCACCATGGCCATCAGATCTTCCACCTTGCTCGGGCGCAGCTCCTTGATGTACTGTGTCATCCCGTCACCAGCCATTTGAAAGACACCAACAGTTTCTCCGCGCGACAGCATGGCAAACACTTTCTTGTCATCGAGGGGAATGGTATCAATATCAATATCAATGCCGCGAATTTTCTTGATACGTTCAATGGTACCGGAAATAAACTGCAGGTTGCGGATGCCCAGCATATCGAACTTTGGCAGGTTCACCACGCCATCGCGACCGCCGGAGAACATATCGTACTGCGTGATGATTTTCTGCTCGCCCTTGGTATCGTATTGAATCGGCGTGTAGTCGGTAATATCCTGAGTCGGCGCAATGATGACCCCGGCCGCATGGACGGAGATGTGTCGCACATTGCCTTCAATTTTTTTTGCCATATCAATGATCTCTCTTGCACCACGATCATTGTCATACATTTCCTTTAATTCCGGAATGATTTCCAAGGCGTAATCAATGGTCATAGGGAAGCCCTGACTGCCCATAGGAATGAGTTTGGCCAATGTATCACCAGTGCTGTAGGGAAAGCCCAAGGCGCGCGCCACATCGCGTACAGAGCCGCGAGCCGCCATCGTTCCAAAGGTACATATTTGTGCGACGGCACCCACCCCATACTTGTCTCGGATGTAGTCAATAAGGTCATCGCGACGATCGTCGGCAATATCCAAATCAATATCAGGAATACCGGGACGCAAGGGGTTCAAGAAACGTTCAAATGGCAGCTTGTATTTGAGGGGATCAACGGTCGTAATACCGGTGAGATAGGAGACCAGTGAACCCGCCGCCGATCCTCGTGTATTGGTATAAATACCCATACGTCGCGCCGCTTGCACCAGGTCAGCCTCCACCAAGAAGTATGAGGAAAACCCCTTGTTCTTGATAATATCAAGCTCAAATTCAATACGTTCCTTGGCAACATCGTCATAAGGATATTCTTTTTCTTTCAGTCCTTCCATCACTGCCTTGCGAAGCTCGGTATCGTAGTCCGATCCTTCAGGGATAGGGTAGGTCGGGAATTTCCATGGCGCCATTTCTATTTGTATGTCGACACTGTCAGCCAGCTTCACCGTATTTTCGATGGCTCCCGGCACGTCCTTAAATGCTTCAATGGCCTCGGCAGTAGTGATGAAGGAATAGTTGCCGGCCTTCATGGACATCTTGGCGTTGCCGACCTCGCTGCCGGTATTGATGGCCACCAGCGTATCCTGCGCGTCTCTATCATCAATATGCAAGTAGTGAGAATCCCATGTGCCGACGATCGGCAGATCAAGCTCTTGCGCAATTTTTATGATCGTTGGAATCAACGGCATGTACCAATCAATTTCTTCGTGATGCATGACTTCGACATAGACATTGTCCTTGCCGAATGTATCGACGTACCATAGCAGTAATTGCTTGGCTTCAGCAATGTTGTCATTTTTGAGGTACGTGATGAAGCGGCTGCCGGGACAACCGGACAAGCAAATAATACCTTCACTGTGCTCTTTCAACAGTTCGGTATCCATGCGCGGCTTGTAATAGTACCCCTCCATGTTGGCGCGGCTGACGAGCTTCATGAGATTTTTATAGCCGGCATTATTCTTTGCGAGCAAGGTAAGATGGTAGCGCTTGGCATCAATGCCGGGTTCCTTGTCGAAACGGCTGCGCTCGGCGATGTAGGCCTCCACGCCGATGATCGGCTTGATGCCGGCTTTCTTGCATTCGTTATAGAACTCGATGGCGCCATACAGGGCACCATGGTCGGTCAAAGCGAGGGCGGGCATACCGAGCTCTTTGGCGCGCTTGACCAGGTCGGGTACTTTAGACAATCCATCCAGCAGGGAATAGTGAGAGTGGGTGTGCAGGTGGACGAATTGGGGCTCCATAATGCCCCTAGTATAGCAGCCAAGCAAAACGTTTGTTATATTGACACTATGAAATGGGTTGTCGGTATTGATGAGGTGGGCAGAGGGCCGTTGGCGGGACCGGTCTATGTCTGTGCGGTGGCTATGCCGTACACTGTGTACCGGAAAGCTCGCTGGCTCGGTTTGAAGGATTCCAAACAGATGACGGAGAAAATGCGAGAGAAATGGCATGAACAAGCGCGCGCTGTTGAAAAAGCGGGCGCGCTTAAAATCGCCGTCAGTAATCGTACCGCGGCGATGATTGATAAAAAAGGCATTGCGGTTTGTATACGCGAATGCATTGCCGGTACTATGAAAAAACTCGGATTGAAACCGGCTGATTGTATAGTGCTATTGGACGGGGGATTGAAAGCACCGATAGAGTATAAAAATCAGCAAACTATCATTCGCGGTGATGACAGTCAGAAAATCATTTCGTTGGCGTCGGTGGTGGCGAAAGTGCAGCGCGATCATTACATGATCGCGCTGCACCGGAAACACTCCCAGTATGGCTGGCATACCAATAAAGGCTACGGCACCAAAACCCATATTGCGGCAATAAAAAAACAAGGCGTCACCTTATTTCATCGCGCCAGCTATCTCCAAAGAATAGTATAAGCTCCTAGGATGGCGGCAGTTTCGGTGCGCAACACCCGTTGCGTCACCCGTAAGTACTGAGGATGATGCTGAACAATAACCTCGGCATCCTGCTCGCTCCAGCCGCCCTCCGGCCCGACGTACATCACTACCTTTTCTGATGGAGAAACAACATCCTCGGAGGATAGGGGATCAAGAATGACATTTTCATACGGATAGTTTTCAAAACATGCTTTCAAAGAAAGCGGTTCGGTAATGTGCACGCGCGCAGTGCCCCCGCATTGTTCCAGCGCTTCATCGCTGATGGCCTGCAAGCGATCCACGCGCACGGTTTGTTTAACGGTGCGGCTGGTGATAATAGGCACAATGGTTTGAACACCGATTTCCGTCAGTTTCTGCACCATCAGTTCAAAATGATCACCTTTTACTATACTAATGGCCGCAATAAGTGTTCGAGGTACCGGAGGAATAGTTTCAATACCTTTAATCTGTATGCTAAGTGTCTGAGCGGTAGTGTCGGTAATTTCCGCGGTAACATTCGGACCACCGTCAGTGAATACCACGATTGATTCTCCAATTTGTAATTTCAATACCCGATGCGCTTGATGGGCCACGCGCGGGTCATCAATACTCACGATTTCCCCGATGGCCGGAGTAATAAAGGCAGGCAATAAAAACCGGTGGATTTTCTTGGTAGCGGTAGGAGTATGCATTATAGCGGCAGATGAAATAAAAATATGGCGTGCGGGGTGGTGAAATTATGGACCAGTGCCACGGCAGCCAGTACCATGATGACCACGCCGATGATCTTATTAAGAAACACCGCTTTTACATATCGCTTGCGTTGGGTGAAAGCGATATAAGCCAACACGGCCCACCACAAAAATGCGCCGATGAAAAAACCGATGGCCACTTGCGCGCGCGTAAACAATGGCTGATCGATAAATCGTGTCAGGAATAATCCGATGACACCGAAGGCCAAGTAGGTCGAAGGGTTGGTCAACGCCAAGACACAGGATGCGAAGAAATGCTTATGCCACGGCAAGTCTCGTTCAATCGTTTGCAACGGATCGGCCATGAGCATGCGCAAGCCATAGAAGAAGACAATAATGCTGCCGATAAAGAACAGCCAGTGAGGCACATGATAAAGACTGCGACGAGAGTGGTGCAATCCCAATAGAATGATAACCGTTGCAGTCGTATCAATGAGGGCAATGGCCAGTCCGGAGATGATGCCGGCTCGCAAGCCATGGTGTACGGTACGCTTCATGGTAATAAGGGCAATAGGCCCTAACGGTAATGAAATAATAATACCGATACCGATACCCCAGATAAGGTCAAGAAAAGGAAAATGCATGAACTTCTATTCTACAACGAACGATATCGTTCAGCAATTACCGTGTATTAGAAAGTAAATCCGCCGGACTGGTTGCCACCGGTAGGAGTAGCCGGAGTGACAGGAGTAACGGGATTCTGTGGTGGAATGTAGGGAGTGGTAACAGGAGGATACTGAGTAGGGTAATTTTGGTTTTGATTTTGTGCAGGATAGTTCTGAGGATATGAACCTGGAGCAGGCTGTGTCACTGGGTAGCCGGTGTACGGATCAATGGCGGGGTATGAATTATTAGTAGGATAGGAAGCAGGGTAAGAAGCCGGATAGGAAGCGGGCATAGGATACGCGGAGGTAGCCGCTATCGGCATTTGATAGCTCATAGGATAGGTGAGCGGTGCATAGCCGTAGGTATAGGTAGTGGTAGCGTAAGGGTCGTATGAAAGAGGGTTACCCGTAGAAGGAACCCATGAGAAAAGACCGCCCGTCGCGGAATATCCGGCTTGGGTGGAATAGCCCGCAGTCGGAGTAGCATGCTGGTGCTGTTTTCGGGAACGAGCTTCGGCATGGGCCGGCGCTAGGACTACCACCAAGGCGATAATGCCGGCAGTGATGAAAATAGAAAATTGTTTTGGTGACGTGTTCATAAAATTACAATGTTATTGTATGGGTACATTATGCATATTTATGTTAGATTGTCAATATGTCGCCCAAGCATGCAACAGGCATGCAAAAAGCCCCCTTGCGGAGGCGTATTGCAGAAGGTTGTCCGAGAAAAACTTTCATAGAGGGTGAGAACTTATTCATGTGGACTGCATATGCAAGCATATATCGTCCATATTCCTGAGCCTTCCAGACAAGCGAGAATATAAAAGGAAAACCTTACTTTTACCGTACCATTTCTCAACCACAATAGATACTATCGGGTATGCAGTTTCGTGTCATAACTATTCAGAGATAGAAAATTTATTGGGTGGTTGTTGGGTTCGGAACCGTGACGTTGATATTGGCGGTTGGTGCGGCACTTCTGTGGAAACCGTATCGGTAGACCAAAAACGCCAAAACCAGCAGGACAATGACAATGACGACCACGCCAAAACCAGAACCTCCTTCATTGTTGCCAGGGTTGTTTATTACAGTGGTCATGATAATAATTGATTACGAGTAATAAGGATATTGATACAATACCCATACTAAGTATGAATAGGATATATGCGTAAGTCAAATGCCCCCGACGGGGGCATTTGTATTTATCTTATGATATCTGATTCCGGAACATCGAGCGCGTTGGCTTCGGTTTCTTCCCTGTCTTCCTTCACCGATTCATCCAACATATGGTCGTCACGATCGGTCAGTCCTTCGGCTGAGCCGGCTGCTTCATCGACTTCCATTATGTCTTCTTCGTGTTTCTCTTGTTCCTGTTCTATTTCTTCCTTTTCCTTTTCAATATTATCGTTTTGTATATCCATATAAAGCGCTATTTAATTTATTAGTAACTAGGTAGAGACGATGAAGGAAAGGAAGTCTTACTAATAAAAAAGCAGTCGCACACGAAGTGTGCGACTGCTTAGGGTACCAGCAACCCTAGGAAATACTTTTTCGATTGCAGATAGTTGAGATCGACGACATAGCTGAACCACCGTTTTTCTTCAATGCAGTACTCCATGACCAAAATTTCTCCATCCTTGGTTTTCACCTCATATTCTTCCTCCTCTTCCGTCAAAAAGATATAGGCCGTGGAAGCATGCAAACTCAGGAATTTCGGCAGCAACTGCGGCCGATCAAGACATACCGCCGTGAGCCATTTCACATATCGGTTTATCTTTCCGTAATCACTGGCTTCCAAATCCATAAGATTTCTAAACGCGTATACACGATAGTATTGTATCTTACCGGCTTCTTCATCGGTGAGTGTGTCAGCAACTTTCTGCGCTTTGGCGACAAAAGTAATAGCAATCAATACCGCTATACTGAGTAATTTCTTCATATACAATTTTTCCTTACGATACAGGGAGCGAGTGGTACTGTCAACAAAAGGTAGCAGATTGCTCGCATATTGCTATACTGAGAGGGTAAGGCGATTATTATAAGGACTTAATTAAGAGTACATTTGTATGTTTATCATTGGTATTATTCTCGGAGCGGCTGTTGTAGTCTTTGTACTTCAAAACATCGCCTCTGTTTCTGTGGCATTTCTCGTATGGCAGTTTAACGGTAGTTTGGCCGTGCTTATTATTCTGGCAATCTTGGTAGGTATGATTATCAGTTGGTTGCTAGCGATTCCGGACATGTTGCGATTGTCCGATTTGAAAAATCACAACAAGAAACTGCAAAATGATCTCGAAGACCATCGTCAGAAGCTGGCTGAAGCCGAAAACAAAATCTCTCACACTCCCGATCCTATCGTGATCGAAAAGACGATCATCGTGGAAAAGGAGTAAAAAAATCTGATATACTCGATATATATGACTCATCAATACGAAATGTTTCCCAAGCCAGAAAAACCACCCATTATTGTTGAACAGGAAATGGAAGATGCGGTACGCCAAGAATACAATTTCTTGGATAAAAGTAGACCGGTGACACCACAGTCCGACGGTAAATGGTACACCACTGATTATGACGGTACCCCTATAGAATTAGGCGAATGGAACAAACGAAGAGATATGCTTGACGAGGTTAAAGGACGTAAGGATTTTAATTAATATCCGGAATACGAATACGAATCACAACCGCAGGGATCATTCGTGAAGTAATCATTCTGAGTGGAGTAGTCAGGATAGTAGGAAGGTTGGTAGTAGGTTGGAGCATAAGAGTAGTATTGGTTGCCATAATCATAACTATTTCCATACCCATACGATGAGTACGCAGGGTAGTAATTCGTATTGCCAAAAATACTATCTAACAAACCATATACAATATTTTGCGCACCGCAGCCGCAGTCATAGTACGCTGGTGCGTAATAATAGGATGAACGATAATACGCCTCAGCAGTACTGGCATGCAGGCCTACTATAGCAAAGGCCAAAAGGGGCAGGGCAATAATGCGAAATAATTTTTGTATCATTTCTCCACCCTACAACTATCGGTTGACTTTGTCAATGAAACCGTAGGTTCAGGGATGGATACAGGTGTATACTTCACTATATGAATAAACCATGGTTTGAGAAAAAGAGATTCGGTTGGGGCTATGGTCTGCCATTGCGTTGGCAGGGTTGGGCAACGCTCATTCTGTTTGTAGCCTTTATCGCTTCACTGGATTTTATTACCACCGATAAACGGATATTCATTCCTTTGGTTGTGTTGGCCGTAGCGGTATTTTTCATTGTGGCCCGCGTGACCTCCGGCAAACCGGAATGGAGCACTGGCAAAGGATATGATTTCAGTAAAAAAAGAATAGTGAAGCTGGCAGTAGTGATGATTGCTGTCATCCTTATTATCGTGATAAGCCAGATAGTGTATTTGAAAAAAGCGCACCGTACATTTGAGAATTATTATCATTTCAGAGGATGTGTGGCCTTGATTGAAAAAACCGATACCTACGGCATCTGCCAACTTCCCTCTAGTCAGATAATCAAAATCGTTGAGATCAACAATAAGTGGTATTTGGAAGGGGATGGTCCGAGGGTGTTTTAAATCAGGGTGCAATATCCGAAATTGAAGGAAAAAATTTGTGGTTAGATTAAAACTTTTCGGATCCGAAGAACGTGGCATATGTCAGGTTCTTTTTTCATTTATCATGAATGACGGGGTGACGAGCCATATTCATGGAAATTTGATAAAATAACCCTATGAGTAAAAAAGAAATCTCCGGTGGGGTAGTGCATAGAATGCCGGCTGATGTACGAAAGATCCTGATGTCCAAGCCAAAAGTATTGGCGGTCTGGGAGGACATTACGCCGCTCGCGCGCAATGAATGGCTCTGTTGGATCGAGTCGGTCAAGAAAGAGGAGACCAGAACCCAGCACATTGAACGAATGCAGGAAGATCTGTTAAAAGGAAAGCGCCGCCCCTGTTGCTGGATCGGTTGTGTTCACCGAAAGGATAAGCAGCCAAGCGCTTCGCAAAAATTCATCCTAGGCACACGATCGAAAAGTAGATAGGGGTACTCGCTGCTCCCTGTGCTACAATAGCGCTGTTAACAACTAATACATATACACACTTATGAAAACAATGACCTGTAAGCAAATGGGCGGAACCTGCGATCACCCTATCACCGCCGCGACACCGGACGAAATGATGGCATTGGGAATGGCCCATCTCGAAAGCGCTCACCCTGAAATGGCCGCACAAGTGAAATCCATGGCACATGATGACCCGATGATGGTCGCATGGAATGAGACATTCCAGAAAACCTGGGCTGAAACTCCGGAAAATCCTGAAACTCCTGCAGCTGCGGAAACTCCTGAAGTTGCTGAAACTCCCGAAATTGCAGCATAATAAATAATAAAATGCCCCTGATGTAACCATCAGGGGCATTTTGTGATTTCTGGAGGGGCAGCGAATTTTTTTCTCAAGAAGTCACAGAGTGATTTGTGTTGGTCGGTGCAAATACAATAATCACCACAAACATATACGTTTCTATCTACCGGTTTCTCATGGTTTACCAACCATCCGTATGAGAGTGCCGTGTCTACCAATTCTGGATCCATATGTGTACATTTTTATGTCTCCTTTACCATACTGCTCGGCATTGACTTTGGCAAGAGGGGAAGGCAAAAATATTGACTTTTATTACCACCTGTGTTTATATGTAAAAAACTGATTTTCTCACCTCTTTCAAACAATCAAATATCATGAGTATTAAAAAAGTTCTGTTCGGCATTACGATGTGTGCCATTGTTTTTGTTTCTTGTAAAAAAGAAAAAACGCCCGCGCCGGCTCAACCGACCACCCCAGTAGTAACTCACCAATTTTTGTCACAAACCACCGATCCGTATTCCGGACCTGTACCGGTTGGAGGAAGGACATATATGTTCCTGAAGGCGCCAATATCCCCCAACAACTCGTACAATTATTATCCGGTCTACACCAATCGCAGCAACGGCAGCCAGTATAGTGATGCTGGAAATATTTATTACAACCCGGTCCTGAAGCACGACTCTATCGTATTTGGCTCCAGCGTTCTGGCCAATAGTGCGGAATTTCGCACCAAAGCCAATGCGGTTGTGCAGGGCAGCGGCTATGTATTGATTTCGTCTTTGTCCGATGGCGGTGCCGCCTACAAGACCTATGATGTCATCCTCCTCAGTGGTAATGTAGTAATCAACTAACTGTAATAACTGATCTAACGAAGCTGTTTCTGCAATGGAAACAGCTTTTTTTGTTTTCTGAATATTGGGGGTGTTCGAAAGAGTTTAGGGTTTCAAATTATATAAATCAGGAATAGGAGTGCCTATAAACGAATCAGCTAAAATTTTCCCAGCTAAGACGCCATGGGTTAATCCATTGCCACCTTGACCATACACTTGATACAAACCGTTTCTTTTTCCAATATACGGACGACTTCTCTCTGTATAGAATAATAGACCTTCCCAGCAGTGAGAAATTGCAATATCTTGGGTTTTCAGACCAGGCAAGCAATGATGAATAAACTCTAATAATTGTTCTCTGTTTTGATCACGTTCATCCGAGGTCGGTTGCAAGCTAATGCTATACGACGTAAAGAGACGGTTACCGATTTTTCGGATGTTTATATAATCAGGCTCTTCTGTCCACAGCATACCACCTTTTGGCCAATCTATATTCGCCATTTGTTCATCGGTTAATGGCTCTGTAACGATAGCTTGTTCACGAGCAATCCTGCCTTGGGCTGGTGTAATACTGGGATCACTTGTTTCCAAACAGAGCACAACTTTGTTAGCAGAAATTATACCGACAGAAGTCATAACTTCATGTTCAGTGAAACTTATTGCTTTAGTATTTTCAAAAATCACCGCTCCGTATCTTTCTGCTACTTCGGCCAGCCCCCTTACAAACTTTACTGGATGAAGCATGCAATCCATGGGATTGAAAAGGTGTAACAAAAATGGGCTATGCTTAAGCTGGATGCCTTGTTCTATCAGTTCGCATTCGATGTCAGCGCTTTTGCGCGTCGCAGCTTCTTTGCGTACCCAAGTAGCACCTTCACTAGTTTCAACGCTATATAAGCTACCGGGTTGTGAAAAATCACAATCAATCTTGTACTCGGCAATAAGCGACTGAACCATTTTCCTTGCTTCGATTGTGTTGTTCCACGAATCTCTTGCTGTTTCGAGACCAAGTTTTTCTACCGCTGTAGCAAAATCCATGGAAAATCCTTCCACGACCATGCCGCCATTTTTACCAGCTGAACCAGAAGCAATAGTATCTTTTTCTATTAACACGGTTCTCAATCCTTGCTTTGCACAATGATATGCAGTTGATACTCCGGTAATGCCACCACCAATTATTATCACATCTGTAGTAATATCAGCAGATAGGGACGGTCTCGGAGTATAGGGAATATCCAGCCAATATGAGATATTTTTCATATTTGAGATTATAGCAAATTATTGAATTTTTTATTACTCAGAATATTAGGGGGTGTTTGAATGTGTTTAAAATAAAAAAGCTCGATATTAACGAGCTTAGTTAGTTTTCTTCAATTTACTTTTTAAGTAACGATGATGCTTTAATCCAGCCAGGAATAAATGCTTTTCCTATATCTGTTAAGCCTTCAACTTCTTTGATTAATTTGTTTACGGCCATAGAAGGAAAACCATTGATAGGTATTACCAATTCCTGATTAGAGATACCTCGTAGTTCAGTTGCAACCTTTGATGCCGTCTCTTGTTTAATAGTATTCATAATTTACTTTAAATAGTTTCTCCCACCATACAACCTTCCATTGACTTTGGCAAGAAGGGAGGGTAGAGTATGGAAAATTAAAAACTCTTACAACATGGCAACAACCATCACGATGCTCGACATTAAAACACTGGAGCAAATCCGGAAACTTATCATCCAGGCGATGTCATGCATCGAGCTCACGCTTGATGCAGAGTACAAACTCTCAAAGATAGATGAGGATAATCCAACGGTGATATTCAGGATACAAATCCTGGGCCAAAGCGTTACTCCGGCACGAGTCAGGAACGCTATCAAACACTGGTTTGATTACACGCCGACATATCAAGACAGCGCGCCATTCATGCGGATTGATACAGAAAAAGAATATGATTACCTGTTCGGGCTGAAAATACAGAAAACGGTAGGATAATAAAAAACCGTTAAAAAAGAGGAAACACCTCTTTTTTTATTTGGGAAAGGGGGTCAGGTACCATTTACATAATTTAAAAACATTTCAAAACAAAAGACGCAACCACTGGTTGCGTCTTTTGTTTTCTCTTAAATAAATACTTTGCTCCCCCGGTAAGATTCGAACTTACGACCAATCGCTTACATCTTGTCTCACATTACTGTGGGTATGGACTATATCATCACCTGTTTCTTTTTATAAAAAAGAAGTGTGGGTGCAAGGCGCTTCGCCTTTGATTTCTCTCGGGCTACTCCGTATAGGATAGTCTCTGAACCTTCCGTTCAATTTTATTGAATGGCTTGGCTGCTGATTGCCCTTTATCGCTAAATAGGGTTTCCAGCAATTCACCTTGTTTTCGATCTGCCTTTCGGACAGAAAGCTGCTATTTTCTTCCAGTGGTCACTGAAAATGACCAACAGGCGACCGCTCTACCGCTGAGCTACAGGGGAGCGAAATATTTATTTTTAGTTATCAAATAACGCGAGAACTATAGCATTTTAAATACTGGTTTTCAACCCTACCGCCGGAGGGAAAAGTCGCTGCGGGTGACGGGCTGGCCAGTGGTAGTTGGGGTATTCCAGAAGTCGAAGTGGAACCAACCGTAGCCTTGAGGGGGAGTGGCCAGGGCTGCGGCATTGCCGGTGGTATCGTAGCCCACGACCCATGAGTTGGGGGCGATGGCAGTAGGGGCAATCCACTGGCCTTGCGCAAGATGGGGGATGGCCAGCCAGACGAATACAAGTAATACTACTATTGCCAATACCTTCTCCATAACGCTATACTACAGTGCTTTTTTATTATTTCAAACGCTAAAAAAATTATGTCACAAAATACCAGAAGAACCAAAATTGTCGCCACGATCGGCCCCGGATCAGAATCAAAAGAGAATTTCACCAAGCTATTACACGCCGGGGTGGACATTGCCCGCACCAACATGAGTCACGATGACCAGACCATTCACGAGGCACGCATCAACAATATCCGAGCCGGAGCGGCCGAGGCCAACATGCCGATTGAGATATTGCTCGACTTGTCAGGACCGAAGATCCGCATCGGCGACTTTGAAGATGTGTCCGTCGAGCTTATTCCGGGCGCGGAATTCATTCTCAGTGGCACCAAAGCGGTAGGGAACGTGCGTAAGGTATATTTCAACTATCCCAACATTGAACAGGATATCAAGCCGGGGCAAATCCTGATGATTGATGACGGTCGCCGCAAATTGCGCGTCGACAAAGTCGAAGGGACTGATATTTACACCACTGTCTTGGTGGGAGGGGTGATCAAAAGCCGCCGCGGAGTGAATATTCCCAATGCATATCTTTCCATCTCCGCTATCACTGACAAAGATCGCAGCGATCTTGAATTCGCCATCAAAAACGGTGTGGACTACATCGCATTATCATTCGTTCGCACCGCAAAAGATATTGAAGAATTGCGCGCATTGATTACCCAGCATGGCGGCACTCAGCCGATCGTGGCTAAAATCGAAACGCCGGAATCAGTGGAACGCATTGATGAGATTATTGCCGCTACTGATATCGTCATGGTGGCACGCGGCGACTTGGCGGTGGAGATCGGCCATGCCAAAGTACCGGCCGTGCAGCGCATGCTGATTCGCAAATGCAATGCGGCGGGCAAGCCTGTCATTGTGGCAACGCAAATGCTGGAGTCCATGATCAAGGCACCGGTACCGACACGCGCGGAAGTATCCGATATCGCTACCAGTGTTTACACCGGTGCTGATGCGGTCATGCTGTCAGAAGAGAGCTCGTTGGGAGAATTTGCAGTAGAGGCGATATCAATGATGAATGAAGTCATCGTGGAAACCGAAAAGGAATTGGGCAGTACTATTGCGGCGCCGGTCAAGTGGAAGAAATAAGCCCGCTCGGTGGTATAATACATATATGAGTATCACCATAAAAACGACACTTATTGAATTGACACCGGCTCTGGCTGACTATACTGAAAAACGGCTGACCACTATTAAAAAATACACTGAAGGAGACCCGGCCATTGCCGTGGAAATAGGCAAGACAACCATGCATCACCGCAACGGTGAGATCTATCGTGCGGAAGTAAATGTGGTCACTGCCTTGGGCAAACAGTACCGCGCCGTATCGGAAAAAAAGGACCTCTATGAGGCCATTGATGATGTACGAGCGGAAATCGTGCGTGAACTGAAAGGCGCCAAGAGCAAGACGCGAACATTGTTCCGTCGGGGCTCGCAAAAAATAAAAAATCTAGTGAGAGGATTGTAGGAAGACCTCGTAGGATTGGCGTCTGCCATTTTCCGGAATGACTTCCTCGATTACAAAAGCATCATCAATGTATGATGCTTTTGTAATTTTTACCGTCAGCGTTTCGCC
>JAQBRM010000013.1 GCA_028286485.1 Candidatus Nomurabacteria bacterium | reverse complement strand
GAGTATTTTCTATTGGTATTTACTCAGAAAGGGTTATTGGACGTTCATGTATCTTCCAATATCGACGATAATTAATAAGGCTCCACTTCAATATGCGATGGCCTATATTTATTCCGAACAAGACAATTTGGACCTAACCTATTTTAATGATTTCCATATTCAGAAAATCATTCAATCAATTGATGAATTTGAAGAATATCTCGATACAAAAATTAAAGAAAATAAAAGCATAGACCGCTTACTAGACGCTAAGTTTAGTTTAAACGATAGACAAAAACAGCTTCTGCACTATCTTGTATCTGATCTCGATCCTTCAGTTTCAGTATCATCACATTCTTTGCTCCACACCGTTTCTAGACAGACCGCAATAAGAGATTTAGGTTATTTGGAAGAAAAAAAACTTATTCAACCTAAGAGGTCTGGGAAATTTGTTAAGTATTATCCGACAGAAAGGCTATTAGGGTATATTGCGGAATAAGTTTTTGCCAATTAGTTCTAATATGTTCCCTAAGCTCGCACTATCATAAAACCCCCTCGGTATGCCGAGGGGGTTTTATTAATCTATTTATGCACCAATCAGTGAGTGGATTTTTTCCACGACTTCGTCGAGGGTGAAGTTGGATTTGATCATGAATGCTGCCGCGCCGGCTTCGGTCATTTTCTTGATGTCCTGGTCGCTGGAGAGGTTGGAGAAGACGATGACAGGAACGGCTTTTGTCTTCTCATCGGCTTTCAGATTTTTCAATACGCTGTAGCCGTCGATGTCAGGCAGCATGATGTCGAGCAGGATGATGTCGGGAATGGACTTGGCCAGACAAGTATCGATGTCAGCCTTGGTCATCGCTGTCTCCACCTCAAAGCCGCTCTTGCTGAACTTAGTGGCTTCGATTTTCTTGAGGAACTGATCGTCTTCGATCGTGAGGATTTTCTTCATATTGACAAGTATACGGTGTTAGCCCTGCAACGGCAAGGAGATAGTCACCGTCGTGCCTACCGCTTCCTGGCTCTCAATGGTAATAGTGCCACACTGACGTTCAATGATGAGCTTGGTGCCATACAGCCCCAATCCGGTGCCGCTCTCGATATGGTTGGCCCCGCGGAAGAACTTTTCAAATACATGCGGCAACTGATCGGCTTGTATGCCGATGCCGTGATCTTGAATATGAACGGTAGCAGCTTGGTCGTCAGCGGAGAGTGAAACAGTAACCTCGGTGTCACCATTGCTGTACTTCAACGAATTTTCAATGACATTATGAAAAGCCATGCGCAGCTTGCTCTCGTCGCCGATGATAGTAATAGGAGTTGTCGGTGCATGGTAGGTGAGTGTGAGGTGCTTTTCAGCCGCTTCACTGCCGAACTCTTTGGTGATTTCAGATAGCAGACGATCGAGCTGTACCGGTAAATGAGTGTAGGTAATAGCATCGGTATCTTTCACGGCGAGGATGGTGTTGTTGAGCGTGGCCACCATGCGGTCGTTGGCCTGCATGGCTTGGGTAATGGCAGTGCGCTGCTCATCATTTAATGCACCGTAGTCGCCATCCGCCAGCATCTTGAACAACCACTTCATGGCAGACAGGGAAGTGCGCAGCTCATGAGCAGTCAAAAGGAAGAAGTCTATCTTTTCTTGCATGACATAACTATACCATTTGCACATGAAATAAAAAACAGCCGGTTATCAAAATCGATAACCGGCTTTCCTGATGCCACCCTGTTGTTAAGCAGCCACTAACTCCTTCTCACGCTCGCCAACCACTGTTGGTTTCAGTCCCAATAAATCACTTAAACTCAAAATCGGGAATATGTTGGCAACCCTGTTGTTTCCAATAGTATAAAAACTAAAGGCACGTTCCGGATACCGGGCAGTGAGGAGCTTGGTAGCTTCATGCAGCTGTTGATCGGTAAAGTTGTCGAATATCACCTCTTCGGGTTTCTTTTTTTCCTTCCACGCTGTTTCTATCTGTCGCGGGCCTGTTTGGCCAAAAACAAAATATAAAACATTCAATGGTTGAACCAGAAGGACCTTTTTGGCGCTTGACTGGTACTTGGCCTGCTCTTTTTGAGGGCACAAAGAGAAAATCATAATTCTTCTTTTCATTTGTCAGGGTTTAATTTCTACTACTATAGCTCAATGGTGAAAATAGTCAATGGATGGGGGATATAAACAAAAAAACCACCCCGTAGGGGTGGTTTTTTGTTCTCGAGATAGAGAGTTTATTTCACCGCGTCCTTCAATGCCTTTGCGGCACGGAATTTTGGTACGCGAGTTGCAGGAACCTTTACTGGCTCGCCAGTTTTAGGATTGCGGGCAGTACGTGCAGCGCGAGTCTTTACAGAGAAGATACCAAGTCCGGCGATAGAAACTTCATCGCCTTTCTTAAGTGTACTTGTAATTGCTTCGAGAATGCTTTCCACAATTTCTTCAGCTTGTACTTTCGTACCGCCGACTTTGCCGTGGATGAGTTCAACGAGTGCTTGTTTGTTCATAGTATCAATGGGTGACTCCGTGAAGAGCCTAGTCTAGTAATTTCATCAGTGCGCCTAAGCATGCTGCTTAAAGCTTAGATGCATTATATAGCAAGGTATTTTCAGTGCAAATATTGACACACTATATATACCGTGCCATTATTTCTTTTTCTACTTCTTCGCGAGGGCGTCCGTATTTCAAATATGACAATGCTTTGATCTTTTCTGCGGTCTCCGTGCTACCTTGCGGAGGAAATGGTGTCTGAGAATTGAATGCTTTTACCGGTACGCCGTCAACCAACATTTTGATATAGCAGTTCAGATTTTGTAAGGTAATAATATTATCGGGGGTGAATGTCGGTGCGAACTGCTTCGCAAATACCTCAGCATTTTCAGGGCTAACGCGGTGCACTACCATCGTCCCGACGTTACCGAAGACGGCATTCTTAATTCCTTCATCAAGCTGTTCAATGTATTGGTGTGCAACCGTCAGGGATAAACGATACTTGCGCGCCTCGGAAAGAATGGTGCTGATAGAATCAGTCGTAACATTTTGGAATTCATCGATGTATACATAGAAATCATTGACCGGACCTTTGCCGATGATATCAACACGAGAGAGCGCGGCCATGGTGATTTTGCCGACGAGCAACAGGCCGATGAGGTGAGAGTTGATATCGCCGAGTCGACCCTTTGAAAGATTCACCAATAAGATCTTCTTGTTATCCATGATGTCGCGGAAGTTCAAGACGCTGTGCTGCTGCGCAATGACCGGACGCATGATGTCATTGGAAATAAAGACATCGAACTTGTTCGTGATGTACGGCACGAAGTTCGCCAGTGATGCTTCGCCGGTTGTCTTCTCGGCATTCTGCCAAAATTGCTTGATGATGGGATTTTTGCAGCGTTCGAGTTTCATGTCACGAAAGGCTTTGTCGGAGAGCACGCGACCGATCTCCAGTAAGGTGGAGCCTGAGGCAGGATCTTCCATGACCAGTCCGGCTGAGTTGCGGAAGTACTGCTCAAAGGCCGGTCCGCCCGCCACCTTCATATCAAAGAGCTTGTTGAAAATAGCCAGTAATTCATTGATGACAAAGATCTTCTGCTCAGGGTAGCGTTCATCGTATTCCAATAGGTTCAGTCCCATCGGCCGATCGGTATAGGCCGGATCAAAATAAATCACGTCATCCAAGCGCTCGGGCGGGATGTTGGCGAGGATATCCTGGATGTCATTGCCGTGTGGATCGATGAAGCACACGCCATCGCCATTCTTGATATCTTGAATGATCATGTTTTTCAAAAACACGGTTTTACCGGTACCAGTCTGACCGATGACGTAGCAATGACGCACGCGATCTTCCTTGGCGAAGCGTACCTCGGTAGTTTGTCCGCGATAGTTATTGGTACCGAGCACAATGCTTTGGGGATTGGTAAACAGTGGAGCGGGTGCACTTGGTGCGGAGGATTCTTTCAGTTCTGGGGCGGCAATCAAGCCGACCGGGAAGTGAAAAATAGTCGCCAGCTCGTCGATGTTCAATGCGAGTTGTTGATCCTTGTTCAAGGTACGAAAACTGAAATCATGCGCGAGGTCGTGAATATGTTTTGCGGCAGTATCGTTCCATTCCAAGCTATTGGATTGCACGAGAGAGAACTGATTGAAGGATGCCTTGATGCCGGAGAGAATACTCTCGGCCCGCGCCACGGTCGGAGCGGCCGTCAGAATACGAATACCGGCACTAAGGGTATGACTTTGATTTTTCTTTTTGGCCAACTCAATACCAACGGTATCAATTTTTTTATCCTTCTCTTTCTCCCCGGTACTTTTATCTTTTTCAAAAAATGACAGCAGTCCCTTGCCGACATCACGCAATACGGAAGCAGTCATATCTTCGTACAATGTTTTCACCGTAGCATCTCCTTTCTCCGCGCCGGCAATGACACTGGTGAACAAATTGTTGCTGACAGTGATGTCCGAAGAAATAGTGAGCTGAATGGCCGCACCTTCGGTGCTGGAATCAAGCTTGGAGAGGGCGGCGATCAGGGCGCCAAACGGATCATGCTCGAAGCCAGTGTCGGTGGTGAGTGGAAAGATAGCCGGAGCCTTAAGCGTGGCCACGCTGCCGACAATGCCTACGGCATTGTCGGAAAAAACATTGTAGTCATCCACCACCTCCTCCACCATGGCATCCGGATAGTACGCGTGAACCAGTTTCTCAAATGTTTCTTCATGAATACGAGGCACCGCGGCATACAAGGTAATGTCACGACGATTGTTTTCCACTGCCAACTCCAAGGTGTAGTACTCATCCTTCGCTGCATCCACCACACTGAACATGCCAAGGTAGAATTGTTTCATAGCTTGAATGAAATGCTTGAAGTCATGTGTTTCACTACCGGTGGCAGGCGGCACACTGATCATAAAGAGACTGTGGTTTAAGGATCGTTCAAGAGCAGATGAGGGCTTTACACCCGGTAAGGCGCCGACGGTGTGCAAGTATTGGACCAAAAAACGGTGGAAGTCATCCTCAAGGTGAGCGTTGTGCAACTTGGTCGCCACATCCAATGCATTCTTCACGCCTTTCTCCAGCATGATGCCGAACAGTTCTTCTATTTTTTTATCATGCTGCTCCGGTTTCAATTTCAAGAGCAATGCTTCTGCTTCATGAGCAGGCAACAGCGTGCTTTCGTGCAAGAAATCTTTTGCTTCACTCCGTGCGTATTGTTCCACGGTCTGACGAGCCGCACCCTCCGCTGTTTTCTCACCGTTCTCTTGCAGGATGTAGGCCTTCTGTGACTCGGCGCCCAGCCACGCAATTTCTTGTTGCGGAGTACTAAACTTTTCAGTCGGTTGCATGACTATAGTATAGCGTTGAAAGAGATAAATAAAAAACCAGCTAGGACTTTCCTAGCTGGTTTTTTATTATTTCCCTCCCGCGTTGTGATGGATGGGATTGCGTCCTTTGCCGAGATTGGGGTTTTCATTTTCATGATCCTTCATCTCATGTTCTTCTTTCTTGTTTTCTTCATGCACCGTATCTTTGTGCAGCTCTTTCTCGTCGTCGTAAGGAAGGCTCATATTACACCGCCTTACAACACTTGCAAGAATTACCGGCCCACTTGGTGATACTGAGCAGGATCAATAAGATCGGCCAGATAATATCTACGGCATGCGCAGAGAATGAACCAGTGGCGCCGAGCAAGAACACGAGACCGATTAAAATAATAAAAAGAGGAGTCATTTTGTGATGAGTACAATTACATTTTTGCATTGATTGGTTTTCCATAAAAAATTGATTATTGATAACACCCCAAGTATAGCACTATCTCGCGTAGTCAATGATGCGGGTTTCGCGGATGACCGTTACTTTGATCTGGCCGGGATAGCGCAGCTCGGTTTCGATGTGCAATGCAATAGTACGCGCCAGATTTTTGGCTTCAAAGTCAGAGACATTTTCCGGATGAACGAAGATACGGATTTCCCGTCCGGCTTGCAAGGCGTAGGCTTTCTCTACTCCTTCGAAACGAGTCGCCACTCCTTCCAAGTCCGCCAAGCGCTTGAGATAGAGCTCGGCCGTATCTCGACGCGCACCGGGACGCGCACCGGAAATCATATCGGCGGTCTGCACGATCACCGCCTCCAGACTTTCATGCGGTACATCATCATGATGACTCTTCATGGCAGTGACAATGCGTTCATCGGTGTTGAATCGTCGCAATACCTTGATGCCGATATCGACGTGCGTTCCCTCGAATTCATGATCCAAGGCTTTGCCAAGGTCATGCACTAATGCACCGGCTTTGGCGATGTACGTGTC
>JAQBRM010000001.1 GCA_028286485.1 Candidatus Nomurabacteria bacterium | reverse complement strand
CTTCAATCGTTCGCCACGCTGACACTGCTCATCGCAGATTTAGCAGAGCGTACGACGACAAGACGAGAGAAGATGGAAGCAGACAACGTTACAACTTGTAGCACTCTCCTTTCTGAACCTCGACCAGCGACAAGCACAAACTTACAGCTCTACACGAACCAAATACTTCTAAGAGCTATTGCCTTTATTGTAAGTTTGCCAGCGAGTTTCGCCACGGAAAGCAACTTTTGTCAAGTTTTCGGCACATTAATCATAATCCTGATTGACATGACCACAAAATTTGTTATAATGACAAAAGCTTATCTTCAATCGTTCGCCACGCTGACACTGCTCATCGCAGATTTAGCAGAGCGTACGACGACAAGACGAGAGAAGATGGAAGCAGACAACGTTACAACTTGTAGCACTCTCCTTTCTGAACATTCAATGCATCGCATGTGAATCATCTCGTGTTTAAATAGAAGTAATGAATAAAGGCCTCTCGGCCTTTATTGCGTATATACCATCTATTTATGCCGAAGAAAAAATACAAAAAAGATTTTAAAGAAGTCATTGAGGGTTTACCTTTTGCGTGGGAACAACTAAGGAAACATCCCAGAAAAAATACACGAGGCAGTAATGATGAAACGATAAATACCTTTTCTAAGGATTACACTGCAAAGCTTTTGGAATTAAAAAATAAATTAGTTCAAGGTACATTTAAATTCTCCCCCTTGAGAAGGGTTATGGTGGAAAAAGGAAGAGAAATACTTGTGTACAGGATAGATGAAAGGATTTTAGCAATTTCAATACTTAAATCCGTGTTTCCTCGTTTAGAGCATTTGAACTCCAATCACGATTTTTCTCGAAAGGGATTATACATAGTAGAAAATGAAGAAGAATCCGATGAACCAGAATTTGAAGGCACGCCGTTAGCTGTTGAAAAAATACAGACATATTTAAATCAAGGATACGTCTGGGTTTTTGAAGCAGATATAAAGAAATTTTTTGATAATGTTCCAAAGGAAAAGATATTCAATTTAATTAAGAGACATATTAAAAACGAAAACGTTATAGAACTAATAAGACAAATCATATACTTTACAGTCGAGCCATCTTCGGAGACTGGTGCAAAAGATTATCCGCCTACTAAAGGGGTGGCTCAAGGATCCTCTTTGTCTCCGATACTTGCGAGTATATATTTGTATGAATTTGATATGTATATCTGTGGTATGCCTGATGTAAAACTCGTGAGGTATGTAGATGATTTTATTGTCCTTTGTAAAGATGATCCAACTGCTAAAAAAATGTATGAATTGGTGAAGAAAAAACTTAAAAGTATGGAGGTAGATATATACGAATTGGGAGAAAAACATAAAACCAGTGGCTTAGAAAAAACAAAAATTACACTTGCACGGGGTTACGGTGCAAAAGCTTTTGATTTTCTTGGTTTAACATTCAACAATACCGATGTTGATATAAGTCAAAAAAAGAAAGATGAGATAGATAAAAAAATAAAAGAAATCGTCCATTCAACAGGAACTAATTTTTTGAAAAAAACTAAAAGTATTGAGTCTAGGTTGAATGGCTATATTGACCATTATAAAAAACCACATTACAGCAGGACAGTTGCATCACTTGTTAAGATTATCAGCTCTGCTGAAAAAGAGTTAAGAAGTTATTACATTACTATATATACTAAAATTACAAATAGACATCCATTTAGCAAGCTAACGCCAGAAATTGGTGACAGATTATTCCGCTTTATGGGAATTGATTTTGCGAATATAGAAAGAGAAGTAAAAAAACCTATTCCAACAAAAAAATACACTAAGAGATAATATAACTTAAGATTGTCCATATTCACTTGACTTTCATACCCATAGGTATATACTATGGGTACAAAGCGCCGAAAGGCTCCGAGAAACCCCACCTAAGACGTGGGGTTTCGATTTATCTATTTAAGGAACTTTTGCAATTTAGCCTTAATATCAATCAGAGTATCTTTAGGCAGATCGTACAACTTTCTTTTTAATCTCTTAATACTTACCAGTTTCATTTGAGCCAAAATAGCAGATACTTTTTTACTATCCGGATCAGTGAAGTTGAAGTAGAAATCAAATCTCTTTTGTTTAGTAGATAACGGCACAGACCAGAACATGTGATTATTGAATTTCTTTACCACTAAAACAGGTCGAGAGAAATTATCATTAGCACCATTCTGTTCATAACCAATATTTTTACCTAGAGAACACATCCACACTTCCCCTTCTTGCGGAAATCCTATTGGCTCATCGGTACTAATTTCAATTTTCTTTTTTAGTTCATTCCACACATCAAAGTCGTTTTGCATAAATTTTAGAATTAAGTGAATAATACAATTACATTGCTTTTCGAGCGATTGCTTCTACTTGTGCTGTTCCAAGTCTCATATAATGTTCCAAAGATGTAATGTTGTTATGTCCGGAGAGATACGAGACCTCAATGAGAGATATTCCAGTACTAACCCAACGTTGAATTCTGGAATGTCTATAGCTATGTGGGACTATTTGTCTTTTTATTCCAGCCCGACGTTTAATCTCCTTAAACCACCTTTGAATTGTTTTTGTGGTAACTCGATCAGAATACTCGCCACTATTATACAAACCTATAAGCAGGGCATTACTTCTTTTAATTTCCCACCTTATAGGTAGCATTTTGCATAAAGTTGCATGCGTATCTTTACTCCAAAATAATACTCGCTCCTTTTTGGTTTTTTCGGTAAAGATTTTTACTTTTCTATTGTCAAAATCTATATCATCTAAATTTATTGAGCATAGTTCCCCTACTCTACATCCACAATCCCAGAGGAGCTGTAAGCACAACCTCTTTTGTAACTCATTGTATTCATTTTCCGCCAAAACAGAAAGCATTTGTTTGTGTTCTGCTTCTGTTATTGTGAGCCTCGGATTTGATCGAGCTAAAGGCACTTCTATTCTCTCATGCGAAATACATTTTATTTCTGGATTCCAAAATTTGATAAAGCAATGGAGTATATTGAAGTGATGTTCTACCGCTTTTGGAGCGTATCCCATATTCAAGATAGTCCGAAACTTTATAATGTCTTCTCTACCCACTTCCTCTAAGGGTTTCCCTACGATTGTCTTAAACTTATTCAAGGAATTAAGATAATCACGAGCGGATGAAGCCTTGAGTCTTCCCCCCGTTTTGAATTCTATGAATTCATTTATATATTTTTCCATACAAATACAAAACCCAGAGATGCTAGTCTCTGGGCTTGTACCTAAATACTTTGACGAGAAAGAGTAACTCTCTCAACTGCAAAGCAGAAAATATTTCTCAATCAATTATACTAAATTAACAGTACATTGAAAGAAAAACGTACAAGGCCATTGCTAGCATAAGGCGGTCGAGGCCTCATCCCTTTCGGGACAATGGATGTTTAATTAATAACTACTAAATTTTAGGTTGCGTAATACACCAAGTCAAACCACATCGTGGGGAAAAGTCGAGTTATCCCCAGTAGTCGGTTTCAATAGCTTGATTGTGCGACGTTATGTATTTCTTTATATCCCTTCCCTTTAAGGATGAATGGTAATGTTTTTACAAGCTTGCACGTATGTATATAGTACGTATAATAGAAAATGAGATTAAGATTGTGAATTGCTATGGGAGTGAAAGTCAGAAAGGCTCTACTGCGGGGTATGATTAGGCTAGCTTGCTAGAATCGAAAATACTACGATGAAGGATTGCCGTCCTTCCATTCCCATAATAGTTCATAACCATTGAGATAATCCTCCTTCCTCACTCTGAAGAAAGTTACTATTTCACAATGTACTGATTCGTCTACGGATTTTACTTCTATTGAACAGAGATATTTTTTGTTTTTAATCTCCTTTACAAAAACATAACTCCCCTTCTTCCCTGTTTTATTTTTATAAACTTGATTGGGAAATTTAATAACCTGATGAACATATTCAATCAAAAAATCAAATTCTTCCGCTGGCCTTTTATCATAAACATGTTTCAATACTCTCGTATTTATATACACACGATTACAGCCGCTGTTAATGCCTTTCATAACTACAACTGTAAGGTTGCAAACTAACACCTGAACATTCTGAACGATTGCTTCTTCTGCAGTTCCCTTAATATATTTAGAGTATAATTCAGGGATTATTCTAATATGACTCATACGTAATATATCTTACCATTCCTGCTACTCTTTCAGTGTAGAGACTTGATATTGGGATAGGCAGTTGTTGAAGGCCACGACTTGTTTGTTGTAGGCAGCGATCTTGGTTTGAGAAGTTATAAGGTCGGCATTGTATTTCGCAACGAGCGCGTTGAATTGTGTGATCATATCCTTATACGCTTGGTCGTCAGTATGGTTTGGATCCTCTATTTTCGTACGCAAGGCCGTAATAGCCGCTTCTTGGGCTGTGATACTGGTATTAAGGGCATCAATACTGTTTTTCAAGCTGCTACTAATAATGGGACAGACTCCCCGTTCCGTTCCAAAGTGTTGGACAGCGAACCAGACAGTGCGACCTTGGTACGTGCCTTGGGCCGCATAGACGCCGATGTCCTCATAGCTGGTATTCAAAATATTGGCGCGATGGCCCGGACTGTTCATCCATGCGGTGAGCAAGTCATGTGCATCAGTAAAGTCTCCCACCGCCAAGTTCTCACCCATCACCACGTAGTTGTACCCCACCTCATTGCCCAAGTCCGCCACCGTCTTCCCATTCGGCGAGGTATGCTCGAAGTAATGATTGGTAATCATGTCTTCGGTTTTTATTTTTGCCGACTGTTCGAGTTTGGTACTGGTTTTCAATGGCTGTAGTCCGGCTTTGATACGCTCTTGATTGGTGGCATCAATAATATTTTCTACCGATAATGGTGAAGTATCGATAACAGCATTTGGGGTTACGGTACTTTTTGCGGTCGTACGCGGCTTGGATAAAACCGATGAGATAGTGGAGTCAAGAATGGCCGATACTTTTTTTGAAGAAGTCGAAATGCTGTTGGTGTGTGCCACCGATACTGTCTCCCCTAGTACTGACTGGGCAAGTTGGTTGGCTTGTGTCGGCAGCATCAGCGCGAAGACCAGTAATCCCGCCGCGGCCATTATGCATATTGAGAGAATTGACTTTAACATGATCCGAGAGTATAGCCTTGTATTTGAGCGTCCTCTGCACTTTTGAACCAGATATAGTTCGCCGGCTTGATGCGCTTCACCTCACTGCAGCTTGGCGTATAGTACTTTGTACCATTTTTTGAACCGACATACACCCCGCTCGTTACCGGCGCTGAGGCGGTGCCATTCCCTATCGCCTCGGTCGGGATTGACAATTTATCTAAAACGTTTTGTGTACATGCGAGCACTACAGGCTGAGTGTTACTGCCCTTCCCTTCCAAGTAGCCGGCATAGAAAACCACGCCAAGTAATAGGGCCAATAATGAGAACAAAATAGGCTGGTAGTATCGGGCGATAAAGGCCTGCATAGCGCCAGTATAGCGCACAAAGCCTTATATTGACAGGAAAGTGCCGATGGGCTATCATACTACCACAATGGCACATAAGAAAGCCCAAGGCGCGGCAAAAAACCTAACGGATTCCAATCCAAAATACCTCGGTACCAAGCTCTATGATGGTCAGACTGCTATTGCAGGTTCTATCATCGTTCGTCAGCGCGGCACCAAAATCCTTCCCGGCAAAGCAGTCGGCATGGGCAAAGACCACACCCTCTACGCATTGAAGCCCGGTTTTGTGAAATTCAACAACAAGCGCAAGCTCAACTTCGACGGTACCACTACCGTTCGCAAAATGGTAAACATTTTAGATACTCGCACGCAATAAAAAAATCCTCTCAGATGAGAGGATTTTTTTATTCAACTGACACAATGAACTCAGACTTGTAGTCCCCGTCTGTGATGTCGACAGTGTAAGTACCAATTTGTTTGATATGTCCTTCTTTAATGGTCATGAGTTTGGCATCAATGGAAATCCGATGCTGATCGAGCAACGTTTTGCTGATGTCGCTCTCAGTCACTTTTGAGAAGAGGCTTCCCTTCTCATTTTTCTTGGTGTGATAGACCAGCGTCTGCCCTGCCAAGCTTTCGATGGCTTTATCCAGCAGCTCGTGCTGGATTTTCTTCTCGGTGATCTTGTTTTCCTGCGTGCGCTTCAACGCCGCCACTGCTTGATCGGTAGCAATGATCGCTAATTTTTTTGGTAACAACGCATTCTGTGCGTAGCCATCCGGTACGGTGATCACTTCGTCTTTCTTGCCGAGTTTTGGAACGCTTTTTAAGAGAATGACTTTCATAGTATTTAACAGATTATTTGACAAGATTATTTGAATAGCGCGATTGCTTTCGCGAGCTGCGTATCTGTCTTGGCGGTACTATCATACGGAATAATGATTTTTGGTGTCAGACCTTTGGCCGAAATGGAAATACCATTTGGCGTGTACCAATGCGCAATAGTGATCTTCAGTGAGGTGTCATTCGTTAATGGAAGGACTTGTTGCACCGAACCTTTACCAAATGTTTGCGTGCCTACTAAGGTACCAATACCCTGCTCACTCAATGCTCCGGCCAGAATTTCAGCGGCAGAAGCCGAGCCTTGGTCAGCAAGAATAATGAGTTGGTCGCCATTCGGAAAGACTTTTGGTCCCGTACTGTTGTAAGTGGTAGTGTCAGCCGGATTTTTGCCAATCTCTTTGACAATCGTTTTGCCTTCGGGAATGAATTCACTGCCAATCTGCACCGCTGCCTCCAGATAGCCACCGGGATTGCCACGCAAATCGAGCAAGAGTTTATGGTCACCGGATGCTAGGTAGCTATTGAGCGCTGTCTTGAATAATCCGGGGGATTGGGCGGAGAAGCTGTACAAATGAATGATGAAGACACCCTGAGCAGAACGATTTTCCGTATCAACGGTCGGCAAGTTGATAGTGTTGCGAGTGATAGTTAATACGATCGGTGTAGCGGCTCCTTGACGGGCCAAGGTCAATGTCACCGCAGTACCGTCTTTGCCGCGAATCATATCGATCGCTTGATCGACGGTCACTGCGGAAGTGATTGTGTTGTCGATTTTGATAATCTGATCGCCTGATTTTACTCCAGCGGTGTCAGCTGGTGTACCTTTCAGTGGAGCAATGACTGTCAGAATGCCGTCCTTCTCCCCTATCTCAATACCGATACCGCTGAACTCCCCGGCAATCTGACTTTGGAACTGGGTATTCTCGGCTGGGGGGAAGAATGTCGTGTAGGGATCACCGAATGAGGCTACCATGCCCTGTATGGCTCCATAAATATGATCCTGATCGGTAGTCGCGGAAGCGTTCTTGCCGGCGGCAAAATTCTGGCTGACTACTTGCCATGCTTTCCAAAACGGCGCAAAGTCCGCGGTACTGACTGTCGTATCGGTTTGATGGACCACTGACGTCACTTTCGCAAAAGCCGGTCTATTGTCATAGCCGACATACACGCCACCCAGGAAAATAGCGGCAATCACCACCAAGCCGCCGATGATGCGGAGCGCGATTTTAATCTGTGGAGGATACTTGGATGATTCGTTACTCATGATGGATTGATTCGGTAATGCTATGTTCCAGTGTACGGATGGTGTGGCGCAGAGAACGGTGCTGTTTGCGGAGCGAGAGTGCCAAGGCAATCAATCCAATGCCGATCAGCATGGCCAGAATCATTTTCCATGTATTGGGAATGCCGAGAAAGGGCAAGAAGAGCATGACAATGCCCAGCCAAAATAATAGTCGAAGTTTGCCAATCATTGCATCAGTATATCATATCGGGCTGACCACAATGACAAATTCTCCCCGTACCTTATCAGGATGCTCGGTGTAGTACTGCAACAAAGCACCGGCGGTGTTGACCGGATACTCTTCAAACTGTTTGGTCATTTCCCGTCCTACCATGATGAGTCGCCCGCCCAGCACTTCGGTTAATGCTTCCAGTGTTTTCAAAATACGGTGGGGGGATTCATAGAGCACGATCGTATGTTCTTTGGCGGCTAATGATTGAAATAGTGTTTGACGACCCTTTTTATGAGGAATAAACCCCAGAAATTCAAAATGACTGGAAGGAAAGCCCGATACGGACAGGGCCGTAATGACCGCTGAGGGGCCCGGAATAGGCACCACCAGCGCCTCAGGATACATGGTGCGGAAATGGCTGATGAAGAATGATCCGGGGTCAGAAATGGCAGGGGTGCCGGCATCGGTCACGAGGCAGATGGTACCGTGCAGCGCACATGCCTGCAACGTCTTTTCGAGGGCATGGGCGCTGCTCTGCGCGTGTGACGACAGGAAGTCCTTCTTGCCGCCAATGTCCAATAATTTTAACAATTGTCCGGTAGTGCGCGTATCTTCCGCAATCACCAATGTCGCTTCAGTGAGCATGGCTTTGGCGCGCGGCGAGCAATCCGAAAGATTGCCAATGGGCGTGGCTACTATATACAGTGTCATATATCACCTATCCTACCCTACCGGTGATGAATTGCCAATAAAAAACCCGACATATGTATTGCCGGGTTTTACCAATAAAGGGTAGTGTGCAGGTGTTCGGAGGAATATACGTATTCCAGAAATTCTTCCTCTAGTGCTTGTCTGTTTTTTAAATCATTTTTGTTGAAAATAAATGTGCCGACTTTCGGATATTTTGAATAGTGCTTATCCAAAAACGAATCAGAGGATTTGATGTTAAAATCAAATTGTTTCAATTTTACGCGGCCGTCTTCTTCTGTTTCAAACCATATGCTGAAATCAACTCCGCAATGTTTGTCCATTTCCGGAGAACTTTTTGCCACATGCTTGATCAATGCCGGATATTTTTTTGGCAATGATTCAAGGAATCTTTTATAGAAGAGCCGTTCGTTTTGCTCCCCTTTTCGCCATTGCTTGATTTGACATACCAAGGACGTATACACATCATTGGTATTATCCAGTAAATAATTACGTGTCAGGTATGCGAACGCCGTGCGTGAATTGGAACATCGGTGAAGATACTTATCGCGCCATGGCCAATGGATATTGAAAACAAAACTCACGCAATAGTTATCGGTACCCCTGAGAGTAGCCTGATAACAAATCGAGTATGTTTGATCCTCATCATTATATATTCCTTCCAAGGAGGAATATCGGATAATCTGGTCTCTTTTTAACAATTTTGAAAAAACCGAATCCAGTATGCTATTTAGTGCTTCAGTTTTCAATTATATGCCTCCTTTCTTTTTGCATACTATATACTAAAAGTGAGAAATGGCAAGGTTTACGGTTTTGTGCGTGTACTTGGAATCGGACCAAGGGCCTCTGTCTTATCAGGACAGCGTTCTACCACTGAACTATACACGCCTACGTTCTTCGAACTACGGCGATGCAATGCACGCTTACTTCGCTGCATAACTATACCAAATTTTGAGGTTTATTCAAGCGTAGCAAAACACCCCTCGAGCCGGCTCTCGCAGGACGACTGGTCCGAGGGTGAGCGAATTTTCAGCAGAAAATTACGCGACGGCGAGAGGGCGTGTTTTGTGGAGCTTGAATCGTTTATTCTTCCTCTGAAGCTTCTCCCACCTCGCCCACCTGCAAGGCATCAATCATCTTGTCGATCTTGCCAAGCATAATGACTTCGATGTTTGAGAAGTTTTGCTTGATGCGATGGTCCGTCACGCGATCCTGCGGGAAGTTGTACGTGCGGATTTTCTCACTGCGATCAGCCGTGCCGATCTGGCTCTTGCGATTGCCGGCGTATTTCGCCGCTTCTTCCTCCTCTTTCAACTGCTGCAGCTTGGCGGTCAAGATTTCAAAGGCTTTCTCGCGGTTGGCCAGCTGGCTGCGCTCGCTGGTGGAACGCACATCAATGCCGGTCGGCTTGTGGATCAAACGCACCGCTGTTTCCACCTTGTTGACGTTCTGTCCGCCCGCTCCGCCGGAACGGGAGTATTCCATGTCCAAGTCCGCCGGATTGATTTCAAACTTCACTTTCTTTTTCATTGGCAAGATGGCAATGGAAGCAGTGGAGGTGTGGATACGGCCGTTCTTTTCCGTCACGGGTACGCGCTGCACGCGATGCACGCCCGTCTCATAACGCAATAAACGATACACGTCCTTGCCTTTTATTTCCACCGTCATGTCATCAATCATCTTCCACTGCCAGCCGCGCGCTTCGGCAAAGCGACAGTACATGTCCACCAACTGATGCGCGAAGAGTGAGGCTTCATCGCCACCGGCACCGGCACGGGCTTCCAAAATAATTTCATTGGGAAATTCCTCTTCTTCTTTTTCAGATGCTTCAATGGCGGCAAACTGCTCTTCCAAGGCATTCTTTTGAATGGCAATAGCTGACAATTCTTCTTGTGCCATCTCGGCCATGGAAGGATCATTTTCAATCATTGCCTGTGTTTCTTTCTCCTGCTGCAAAAGCCGCTCGTACTGCTCAGCGAGATATTCCGTCTTGTGATTCTTTTTTAATGCTTCGATATCCACGATATAGGTATGATACAAGTGTAACAAAACACCCCTCGAGCCGGCTCTCGCAGGACGACTGGTCCGAGGGTGAGCGAATTTTCAGCAGAAAATTACGCGACGGCGAGAGGGCGTGTTTTGCGGAACTTGTATCCTCTAGAATTACTTCTTCGCAGAAGTAGCAGCACGACGCTTGTTGAAACGATCCACACGGCCGGCAGTATCGATAACCTTTTCGTTACCGGTATAGAACGGATGTGAAGCACTGGAAATTTCCACGCGATACAGCGGGTATTCCTTGCCCTTAAGCGTAGTGGTGTCCGTAGTCTTTACGGTTGAAGCAATCACAAAATCCGTATCTGATGAGTTATCATGAAATACTACCTCGCGAAAGTTCTTTGGATGAATGTCTTTTTTCATAGTTGGTCTATTGTAGCATAGTTTCTCTGGAATTCAAGAGACATTTTCACGCCCTATGAACGTTTGGAAACACCATATTGTACCAAATAGTCAATATCACTTTGAATGCTCCGCGCCAACGCCATTACGCTATTGCCATAGAAACTGTTGGCTGGAGCCCGACCATCACAGGCTCGACCCGAATAGTATTTACATGCCGCATTTCGTTCGTTATCTTCCCCCCCTGTTGCGCCTCTATCCGACAAATAAAATGCTGAAGCCATAATGGCATCTCGAGCGTTCCATGGATTTGCAGTGCTTTCTCCCAATGCGGAAGCTACGCGCGGAGCAATAAGTATCCACGTGGTAGGAATAAACTGCGCCGGACCCATGGCGCCTCCCCACCCGCCGCCGATCGGACACGATACCGGTGTGGTATCAGGATTCAATCCCAACGCACTCGTAATACGCAAGAAAATTGTTTGGTCATCACGTGAAGAAGCGCCAGACGCTTTTTGATCGGGACCCGGCATGATATTTTTGTAGCTTTTTGATGGCGGATCGCCGGCACGGTTACAGGTACCGACATTTCTTCCTAGGTTGGATTCTTGTGTCAGAATAGCCAAGATGAAGGCCGCACGTACCCCAGTGGCATTCGAAGCGGCAGTAGCATACGCATAGGCTTGGCTGAATGGAATGGCACCGGTTGCTCCGCCGGCAAAGCTGAAGAGCTTGCTCTCAATAGCCGCCACTTTTTTCTGCTCTTGAGCCACCAATGCCGCTTGGGTTTGCTCTTGGGATTTACTGGTATTCAATAACTGCTGCACTTGCTGCTGGGAACTGGCGAGTTGGTTTTTTTCACTGACTAAAGCATTTTTGGCATTAAGGGCTTGTGACTGTTTGTCTTGTAGCTGCTGTTCCTGACCTTGTGTGGTTGACTTTATTTGCTTTACATACGTCAATGTTGAGTAGAGTGATTGTTTTATGGAAAAGAAATCATCAAGATCCTGATAAAAATTTGAAATAGAGTTGGCACTCAGTAACACATACAACGCGCCCTTTTGATCAATCTCATCACTACGGGTAATAAGCTGCGCCATGGAGGCATTCTCTTGATTGAGCTGGGTATTCAAATCATTGATAGCCACTTGCTTTTGGTTGATTTCCAAGCTCAAGGTATTGATGGTGCTGATTTCACCGGAAATTTTGCCTTGGGTGGCACCTATTTGAGAAATAAGGGCATTGACGTTTTTCTGCAAGCTGCCGCTTTTCGCCTTTTGTTGGCTCAATTGCGCTTGTAATTGAGCCAGGATTTTATTTTCGGCCGCATAGTCAGCACAAGCCTGCGCGATATCAGGCGTACTGGGATTGGTACAGACTGCCGGTGTTGCGGCAGCGGTTTGTGCTTGAACGGGCAATACCGTAAATAGCGGTACAAATGTTACAGGGAGGAGCAATATTAAAAAGAAAGTGAGGATTTTTCTGGCTTTTTTATTGGGCATAGCAAGATCCCTATTATATCAGGAATCTTATGCTTCGTCCTCTGTTTTGCCTTTCTTTTCCACTTCAATGGCAGAGAGGTCAACCGGTGCGGCTTCTTCCACTTCTTCAACAAAGGCGGCAACTGCTGCGACTACTTCTTCACCATCGGTAACGAGCGTCACGCCTTTTGGCAATGCGATGTCTTTGGCATGAATTTGATCATCAAGTGTCGCAAGACTGGTGAGGTCGACTTCCAATGTATGCGGTAAGTCATTCGGCAATGCGCGTACTTCCACTTCGTGAAGGGATTTCACTACATTACCAAGTCCGTTCTTTTCTACGTCAGCCACGCCGCTGAATTCCAGCGGTACGGACACTTCAATTTCTTTCTTCATGTCGATGATGAGAAAGTCCACATGCGTCACGGCGCCGGTAACATGGTCACGCTGCATGTCATGAATAAGGGTACTGATCTTCTCGCCGCCAATCGTCAGGATCACCGCGGTGGTCTCCCCCGCTTCTTTCAATACTTTCGTGAATTCCTTGGCTGGAACGGCAATTGATACTGCATCACTGCCTGCACCGTAATACACTGCTGGGATCAAATCTTGTGTGCGCAGAGCCTCCGGAGAGCCTGTACGCTGCTTTGCTTCTAGGGTAATCATAGGCACTTAGTATACTGAAAAACGAAAATTACGCAACCTAGAAGCTCAGCTTCTAGGTATTACGACCCATGTTCGGCGTTGTGGGATTGGACGAGGTGGGAACGGATGTAGTCGAAGGAGCCGCCGACTTTTTTGCCGGGGTTGAAAATGTTCAGAGGGTCGAAAATTTCCTTGAGTTTGGCGAAGTATTGGATGATGTCAGGCTGGTACATGTACGGCAGGAACGGTGTGCGAATAATGCCGTCATTGTGTTCAGCGGTAATGGAACCGTTGTAGTCCGCTACGAGTTTGTAGACTTTCTTGGAAAGTTCCAAAATAATATCACTGGAAATAGGATTGTTCAGATCCATCAATGGAATGATGTGGAAATTGCCATTTCCGGCATGCCCGGCAATGGTGTAGATGAGATCGTACTGCGACAGAATGGCTTCAAGTTCCGGTAGGAATTTCGGCAGCTGGTGTGGATCAACGATAATATCATCAATGAAGGGCGCTGTTTGCTTGCCTTTGACATGCTTGCGCAACAGATTGAAACTCTCGCGGCGAATTTTCCAATACTTTTCCACTTCGGCGGCACTGTGCGCCACATGGGTTTGATAATGGAATGGCTTCACTGCGGTTTTGATCGCCTCGGCACGGGTCAGCACTTCTTGCTCATCGTCCCCTGTCACTTCCGCCATCAGAATAAGCTTCGGTACGCCGCCGATAACAACCTTCCACACATCGGGAATGAATTGCACGCCAAGTTTGATGGCGCCCCAAAATCCAAGTTGTGAGAAGAAATCAAATGAGAACTTGATGGCCAGCTTCATGCTGTAGTCATCGTATGACTCGAAACTTTCCGGCTGGTACTTCATCACTACATCCACCACTTCGCCCAAGCGATCAATGGTTGGCAAATACATGACCACCATTTTTGAAAACTTCGGTACCGGCACCAAGCCCAGTTCTATTTCTGTTGTCATACCAAAGGTGCCTTGCGCGCCGACAATGACTTTATTCAGATCAAAGATACCGGTTTCCTTGTTCCAGACATTCCAAAGGTAGTAGCCGGCGGAATTTTTCGAGACATGCGGCTTGGCTGCTTCTATTTCATCATAATGCATGTCGATCAGATCAAATACTTGCTTGTACAATCTCCCTTCGAAATTATTCTGCTGCATTTTGACATCCAACTGCGCTTTAGTCAGTGGGAGGATTTCATATTCATTGCCATCAGACAGGACAATCTTCTGTCGTCGCACATAGTTCTCAGTCTTGCCGTACTTGATGGATTTTTCTCCCCCGGAATTATTGGCCACCATGCCGCCTAATGCATTCAGTTCTTTTGATGCCGTGTATGAAGGCATTATTCTATTGCGAGCCAATGTTTGTTTTTCAAAATCACGATAGTACGCGCCCGGCTGGGCAATGCCCTTGTCATCATCAACGGAAATAATACTGTTCATGTATTTGGTGAAATCCAGAATAATGCCTTCATTCAAAGGCCCTCCTGACATATCGGTACCGGCTGAGCGACCCGTTACTGACAAGCTCGGATCCACGGATTTGTGTTCACTCACATATTTCACTACCGCCTCAACGTCGGCAGCGTCTTTTGGAAACACTACGGCCTGCGGGCGGACTTCAAACAATGATGCGTCTCGGGAGTATTTTGTCAGCGTGGCATCATCCGCCATCACTTCGCCGTGCACGTTTTTTTGTAAGTCGGAGACGTTCAGCATAGGCTAGCCTTGTATCTTATTAAAAATTTTCAACTTCTCCGTTACGACTGCTTCCATGGCCAACGAGGCGGGGGCGGTATATTTGTACGGAGCGATGTCATCGGGATTGGCATTCAAATAATCCTTGAGGGCAGTGGTAAATGCACGACGCAGTTCGGTATTCACATGAATGATATTGATGCCGGCATCAATAGCCGCCGCGAAGTCCGCTTCTTCCCCGCTGCCGCCGTGCAGTACTAAAGGCTCTTGTATGATGGCGGCAATATTTTTGATTGTATCAATGTTCAAACGCGGTTTAGCGCCAACCTTTAGCATGCCGTGGAAGTTGCCAACCGCCGGAGCCAGCATATCAGCGCCGGTTTGCTCCAGAAAGAGTTTCGCTTCTTCGGGACTAGTCACCGCACTGAGCCCGTCAGGAATCTCATCACGCAGTTTCGATCCTTCACCGATGTAGCCGATCTCCACTTCCACCAGAATTTCCCGTCCGGTTGCAGCACTGACTTGTCGCGCATACTCCACGCACTGTTTTGAAATGGCGACATTTTCTTCAAACGTCAGCTTGGCACCGTCATAGATCACGCTGTCATAGCCTGCATCAATACACGCCTTGACTGTCGCAAAACTGTAATGATGATCGGCGTTCAAGAATATCGGCATCTGCCAGTCTTCCCGGATGATTTTGACCAATGCTACCGCGGCTTTAGTACCGATTGCTTCTTCTTCACCCTCTGCTGTGCCCACAATGACCGGTACTCCCAACGTCTTGGCTGCTCGTGCAATAGCGTACAATCCCTCGATATTGGAGAAATTAAAGTGGCCGATGGCTTTCTTTTCCGCGCGCGCTTCAGCCAGGTATTCTTTGAGGGTCTTCATGCTACAATTGTAACATATGAACGAACAACTGGATTTCCTCGCCATTGGCGATATTGTGACCGATGCTTTTATCAGGGTGAACGATGCGGTGGTAAAGACCGATGCGGACGGATCAAATCCCCTACTGTGCTTCAAATACGGTGACAAGGTGCCATATGAATCCATGGAAGAAGTCAAAGCGGTTGGTAATAGTGCCAATGCTGCCGTGGCTGCTGCCCGTCTTGGTTTGAAAAGTGCATTACTGGCTCATGTCGGCAACGATCTGCAAGGCCAAGCTTGTTTGGATGAATTGAAAAAAAACAATGTCGATACGGAGTACGTATTTACCAATGAAGGATTCTCAACGAACTATCACTACGTATTGTGGCATGATGTCGAACGTACGATTCTAGTGAAGCATGCGGCCTTTCCTGTTAGCATGCCTGCTATGTCAGTGGCACCGAAAATGTTGTACCTCTCTTCACTGGGCGATCACACGGAAGCCTACCATCATGAGATTGCGACATTTATTACCCAGCATCCGGAAATGAAAGTGGTCTTTCAGCCGGGGACATTTCAAATAAAGCTCGGCACTGAAGTATTGAAAGATATTTATGCCAATACGTATGCATTTTTCTGCAATGTCGAAGAAGCGCAATTGATTACGAAAAACCCTACACACGATGTCAAAGAATTAATGAACGCCGTGCATGCATTGGGTCCCAAACTCGTTTTCATTACTGATGGCATGAAAGGCGCATATGCATCTGATGGCACGACCACATGGTTCATGCCGGTCTATCCTCATGATCCTTTCGAACGCACTGGTGCAGGTGATGCTTTTTCTTCCACCGTGTCCGCGGCCTTGTTGATGGATATGCCGCTTGCCGAAGCCTTGCGCTGGGGTCCGATTAATTCCATGTCTGTCGTCCAGTACGTAGGCGCGCAGAAAGGCCTCCTCACCAAAGAAGCGCTGCAACAGTATTTAGTACAAGCGCCAGCACAGTATCAGGCGAGTCCGATAGTATAATTTACCATCAGCCCCCACGCTCCGGAATAAAAAACTATCACTCTGATCCGCGTGGCCCATACTCCAGAAGTAAAAATTAAAGTGTCATCTTCCAAGGATTCAGATGTCATTTAATTTTTATTCTTCCGGCCGTGTGTGCAGTGGTACTTTCTATCTGTATGGTGCTTGTGTTTTAAAATACAACATCCCAACACCACCTTCAATTACATCGCCACTATTAGCTGGGCGGAGCTGCATGAAATAAAATGAGAGGTTCACCGAACACTTTTATTTCATGCACGGAGCGTGGGTGCGGGAGGTGTATTGGTCTGTGTTTGATTACTTCCTCTCTATTATTTTCAAAACAGCGGCGATGATGGCATCCGTGCCCATGCCGTATTTTTCAATAAGCTCTTGCGGGGTGCCGGACTGGCCGAAGCGATCTTGTACGCCAATGAATTCCATCGCTACCGGATATGTTTTCGCCAATGTCTCTGCAATAGCACTGCCGAGACCACCGGCGATCTGATGCTCCTCTACGGATACGATTGCTTTTGTTTCCTTCGCCAACTGTACCAGCAAGTCGGTATCAATCGGCTTGATGGTATGAATATTCGCCACGATTACTTTCACGCCTTTCTTATCCAAATCATTGGCCGCGCGCAATGCATTGGCCACCAGTCCGCCCGTCGCCACGATAGCCACCTGCGCCAAACCATCCGGTCGATATAGTATCTGCCCTTTCCCTATTTCAAATGGCGTGTCTTCAGTGGTAATGATCGGCGTTTTTTCACGAGCCAAACGCAAGTAGGCAATACGAGGATTGGCGGACAGCGCCAATGTGGCCTTCTTGGCTTGAATGGCATCACACGGAGAAATCACGGTCATGCGGGGCAAGACGCGCATCAAGGCAATATCCTCAATGGCTTGATGCGTGCCGCCATCAGGTCCGACTGACACGCCGGCATGGCTGCCGACAATGACCGCCGGTCGATCGTTATAGCAAATAGTGGTGCGAATCTGTTCCCAGTTTCGCCCCGGACTGAACATGGCATAGGAAGAAAAGAACGGATATTTGCCCATGGCTGCCAAGCCGCTGGCCACCGTCGCCAGATTCTGTTCCGCCACGCCAATCTCCACAAACCGTTCCGGAAATTTTGCTTTGAAGAAATTCATTTGCGTGGACTCAGTAAGATCGGCACAGAGCGCTACGATATTTTTATTACTCTCCCCCCCTTGCACCAAGCCTGCACCGAAGCCTTTGCGGATCGGCACTTGCTCGACATCATCGGAGAAAATTTTTATATTCAATTTCAAATCGGGATTAAGCATGTTATTGATGTTCACTCTTAATTTTCCCTCCCAAAGTACGGAGTTCTTCGAGCGCGATCGCGGCTTCTTCCTTATTCGGTGTCTTGCCATGCCACTCAAACTTGCGTTCGAATTCCTTCACGCCCTTGCCGGGAATGGTACGCGCAATAATGACCGATGGTTTCTCAAACACCGCCTTAGCTTTATTGACTGCATCAATGATGGCCTGCATATTATTGCCATCGATTTCCTGCACGTGCCAGTTGAATGATTGCCATTTCTCGGTCAATGAGTCGAGCGGCATGATGTCCTCGGTGTAGCCATCGATTTGTATATTGTTGCGATCAACAATGGCAATGAGGTTGTGCAGTTTTTCCTTGCCGCCGAGCATGATAGCTTCCCAGTTATTCCCTTCATCCAATTCTCCATCACCGAGCAAGCAATAGATGGTGCGGGCCGTGGCAATGCCGTTATCCATGCGATCACCAATGGCCATGCCGACCGCTTGTGAAAGGCCGCTGCCGAGCGGTCCGGAAGAATTTTCCAAGTACGGCAAAAAGTCACGATGAGGATGGCCTTGCAATCGTGAGCCGAACTTACGCAATGTCTGCAGCTCTGCTACGGGAAAATAGCCGACGTGCGCCATGGTAGCATATAGTACGGGGCAGATATGACCGTTGGATAGTACCAGTCGATCGCGTTCTTCCCATGACGGGTTCTGCGGATCATGCCGCAACAGTTCAAAATACAATGCGGTGAAGACATCGGCCATGCCGAGTGGTCCGGCGGTATGTCCGCTGCCCGCTTCAAGCAACATTGCAATAATAGACTGACGGATGTCGTTGGCTTTTAGTTCGAGTTCTCTGATTGTAAAATCACGCTGTTGCATAAACGTTGGAATGTTTCTATTGTACCGCGTGAGTCGGTATTCTGAAATAGCGCGGAGCCGATAACAAGCTCTGTCGCGCCGGCCATGACAAGCTGCGCGGCATTTTCCAATGATACTCCGCCATCCACGCTGATGCTTTTGTCCGGATACATTTTTTTCACCGCAGTAATTTGTGTGAATACTCCTTCATCAAATGCTTGGCCTTGGTAGCCGACATTCTTGATGCCCATGCATTGGATGCTTTCGATATAGGGAATGTACGGTGCGATACCGGCCGGATCGGTGCCAATACCGATGGCAATGCCGAAGGAAATGGCACTGCGGATGATTTCCGGCAAGGCTTCAAAGAATGCCACGGTTTTTTCTTCTTCCAATCCTTCGAGGTGAAAGATCATTTTGGCCGGACCGAGTGCAATGAACATATCCATTTCCTTGATCGGATCCTTGACCATCAGGTCGAATTCATAGTTCAGCTCTGCCCAGTACGGCATGCCGAGCTCCTGCTCATAGATCGCTTCGAGCTTGTCTTCGTCCTTGTTATTGAAAAGCCAGGTGCGGTTGGGTGAAAAGTGCCCGTCGACAATATCGATTTGCACATTGGTCACCGCACCGAGCACGCGTTCAACGGGTATTTCAATACCTTTGTATGAATGCGGCAAAATAGCGGGGGTGATCTTTATCATATTAAAATTTTGAGAGGCGGCGGATATCGCGTTCATCGTTGGAGAATGGAATCTCCGACCAGATCGCAATGGCGGTGATCGTTTCCTCAATGCTGACAAACATGGTACCGATGGAAAGCATGTTGGCATTATTGTGCGCTCGTGACAGTGTCAGAATATCGGTCGGACCGCCGTAGTACACGGCCGCTCGCACGCCCGGTACGCGGTTGGCCACCATGGCTTCACCCTGTCCGGATGCGCCGAAAATAATACCGACATCGGTGCTGGTAATGAGCCGTCCGTCAGCAATGACCGGACCGCCGCTCAAGCCTACGGCTTGAGCGGCCGGCGCAATGAAATCAGGATAGTCATCCCTGCCATCAAAACTCACCGCCCCATGGTCAATAACCTCCAGCCCCTGTTCAAGCAAGTAGGCCTTCACGGCTTCTTTGTGCTGAAAGCCGGCATGATCAGTCGCGAGGTGTATACGCATATCTATGCCGCAATCTTAGGATTAGCGCCATTAATCTTTTCTTCTATACCCCCCAATTCTTTCTGAAGTTCATTGATTGTTTCAATTATTTTTTCTCTTCTTTCAAGAAGTTTTGATTGCTCGGTATCATTCTGTTCTTGATTCAAATCATTGCCTTCCAAATGAAAACCTTCTCCTACGACATCTCCTTGTTCATTTTTAACTACTTCCATATTTGGATTTTCCATATTATTTAAAATTTCGTTACTAATAGTCTTTTAAAGCCTTTCCAGCTTACTTATGCCCATTTTACCAAGATGGGGTTTATATAGCAATTATAAAACCATCTCCCACCCGATTTCTTGTTTAATGTTTTCTTCAAGATCATGTTTAAACTCCTGAATAAATTCTTCCGAATAATGATCGAGTTTGATACCGGTGTTATTTTTTATTTGCTCTATTGATTCAGTCGACTGACTCATGTTTTCTTGTATGTAGTTATTGATTTCTAACTTAAGAGCATCTTGGGTCAATAAGCCGGACTGAGATAAAAGTTTCCAATGATACAGTGCAGTTTTATAATCTAATTCTTTTTCAATAATTTTCATATCAAAATCAATCAAATTACTTATTGATTTTCTTTCATGACTATTTATTTCAAACGAACCATTCTGAATGCCATTTTCTTTTATCCAATTGCGTAATGTCATAGGGTTAGCATTATTACAAAGAGAAGAAAGAGCATACTTCAATGAATCAGGGGGAGTTTGTTTATTGAATGATTCGAAATTTTCCATAGATATTTATTTCTGTATCGTCTTCCCTGTCTTGATGACATGATCCACAAGCGTGTAGGTATACCCCATTTCATTGTCGTACCAGCCCATGACTTTGACGAGGTTGCCGCCAACGACACGGGTCATGGCGAGATCGGCGATGGAAGCGTGGCGGTTGCCGAGAATGTCACTGGACACGAGCGGTTCGTCGGTCACGGCGAAGACGCCGGCCCAGTGAGGATCGGCTGCGGCCTTGGTCAGGATGGCATTCACTTCTTCGGCACTGGTGTCGCGCTTGGCGATGAATGTCACATCAACGATGGAGCCTGCCGGTACCGGTACGCGAATGGAGATGCCGTCAAAGAGCCCTTTCAATGCAGGGTAGGCTTCGGTCACGGCAATGGCCGCACCAGTAGAGCTCGGTACGATATTCTGCGCCGCCGCCCGTCCTTCACGCAAGTCCTTCTTGCTCGGTCCATCCACCAATGATTGCGATGCAGTGTAGCCATGCACTGTATTCAAGATCGCTTTCTCAATACCAATTGCCTCGCTCATGATGCCGATCAATGGACTGGAAGCATTGGTCGTGCATGAGGCATTGGAAGTAATATCACAAGTGCCGAATTTTTCTTCATTCACGCCGAGCAAAATAGTAGCAGCTTGCTGGGCTCCGGCTTCATCCTTGGCAGGAGCGGAGATCACCACTCTCTTGGCGCCGTCATCAATGTGAAAACGCGCTTTATCATATGAGGTAAACAGACCGGTGGACTCTACCACCACATCAATACCGAGATCTTTCCATGGCAGCTTGGTCGTGTCTTTCTCGGAAATAAATTTCACCAGCTTGCCATCAATAGACAGTCCGCCTTCGACGATTTTCACCTCATGATCCCAGTTGCGATAGACCGTATCGTGACGGAGCAAGTACGCCAGGCTTTCCAAGGTGCCGAGATCATTCACGGCCACAATTTCTATCTCCGGTCGCAGCCAAGCGATTTTCAAAAATGCCCGACCGATGCGCCCGAATCCGTTAATCGCCACTCTTAGTGTTGTATTATCCATGCCCCCAGTATAGCATCTTCATAATTGCAGTATCCCCATAATTGACGAAAGGGTGATATATGGTAAGGTGAAGAAAACCCATAACAATCAATCATGACAAAGCAGCACGCTCCTTTAGAAAAAACACCCTATCCATGGCCCTCAAAAGATGACTTTGTAAAAGCGATTACTGCTTATATAAATTATAAACAACACAGGAATAGAGATGTATTCGAAATCGAAGTATACGAGGCATTATATATTCCTTTCAAGGAAAATCACCGCCCTGCCTCAGTAGAGAAAATTTACATCACGGAATCTGACTTGAGAGAGTTTAAGAATTCAGCGGATTTCCTTCCATGTATCGGTGAAATAAGCACCGTAGTTGTTGAGGTAATTTTTATAGAAGTAGATCATCATATCAAAAATGATATGGATTTTATTTTAAAAATTTCTTTGATCAAGTAATCAAAAAGCCTTGCACATCCGCAAGGCTTTTTTTATTTATGCTGAGCATTGTCGAGGATTACATCATCTCCTTCAACAGCTTGGCGGTCACTGCCGGATTGGCACTGCCTTTTGTCTGCTTCATCACCATACCCACCAAGGCTTGCAGCACCGCTTCCTTGCCTTCCTTGTACTGGGTAATCATCGCACCATTATCCGCAATCACCTGCGCCACGATCGGCTTCAGATCGTCTTCATTGTTTTGCTGCAATAAGCCTTCCTTTTCGGCGATGGCGGAAGGTCCGACTTCCTGATTTTTCACAATAACAGCCAGAATATCCTTAGCGCCACGAGACGTCACTTTACCGCTCATCACCATATCCATCAATTGCCGAAAATGCTCCTGACTTGGAAGCTCAGCTTCTAAGTCCTTCTTCAAGAGACCGACCAGGTCACTGCTAAGGTAATTGGAAGCAGTTTGTGCAAACACCGCACCCTTGCCTTCCACCACGGATTCAAAATAAGCGGACAGGATCGGGTCGGACACATACAGTTCAATATCATTTTCTTTAATGCCAAAATCCTTTCCGTAGCGCTCACGCTTCTGCCATGGCAATTCCGGCAACGCTTTTTTCATTCCTTCAATATCAAATGCGCTGTGCAATTTCATTTTCGGCAGGTCAGGATCCGGGAAGTAGCGGTAGTCATGGGCATTTTCCTTGGAGCGTTGTGAGAAGGTGCTTTGCTTTACTTCATCCCAGCCGCGCGTTTCTTGTACGATCTCATCTTGTCGCCCGGCTTCATGCAGGGCAATCATGCGAGCCAGCTCATGCTCAATGGCACGCTCCACGCTGCGGAATGAGTTCAGGTTTTTGACTTCCACCTTCGTGCCGAACTTTCCTTCTTCATCGGAAACGGAAATGTTCGGTTCGACGCGCATTTCGCCTTTTTCCAAGTTAGCTTCGGACACACCGAGCGTACGCAACAACAATTGCAATTCTTTGGCGAAGTCGGCCGCATCCTTGGCGCTGTGGATGACCGGCTCGGTCACCAGCTCCATCAACGGCACGCCGGCGCGGTTGTAGTCCACCAACGTGAAGTTGCCGCGATCATGTTTCGACAGTCCGGTATCTTCTTCCAAGTGGATACGGGTAATGCCAAAACCGTTCAATGTACCGCCTGATACGATCGGAAACTTATATTGGGAAATTTGATAGCCTTTCGGAATGTCCGGATAGAAATAGTTCTTGCGATCGAACTCCGTGAAGTCCGCGATGTCGGATCCGAGAGCCAAGCCGACTTTGATGACTGACTGTACTGCCTGTTTGTTGGCCACAGGCAACGTGCCCGGATGCGCCATGCAGATGGGACAGATATTTACATTGGGATTGGTCTCATCCGGATCGTTCCGGCAGCCACAAAACATCTTGCTGGCAGTGTTCAATTCCGCGTGTATTTCCAAACCGATGACAGGATAGTACGTTTTACTCATGCCAGTGAGTATACGCTATTGACGTATGTTTTGAAAGTAGTACCATAAAGAAAAACAAATAACTTTCTTTATTATGAATCACAATCAACTAATTTTCAACGATCCAAATGTACTTGGAGTTGAAGTGCGAGAACTTTTTGCAGGCCTGCAAGACGGAGAAATCTATTTACCGTATGTCCCGCGTTGCAATCGAAGAAACAGTAAAGCGGAGTATTCGAGTACCCGTCTCTCATTCCTCACAGATGACGCAGATCCTGTGAAGAATAGAATGATTCACTCTACCTAAAAACATTAAAGAAAGTACAGAACTTAAAAACCCCGACAATGTCGGGGTTTTGTTATTCCTTCTTCAAAAACTTCACCAGCTCGTCTTGGAATTCCTTGACGGTCTGGTCATCAAACAATGTCACGGCAAAAACGGGTTTGCCTAATTTTTTAAACTTCTTCAATGTCGCTTCCACTGCCTCTTCCGGTACCGTATCGGTCTTGGTCAATAAGATAATTTCTTCCTTCTGATCAAGGGTACCGTCGCGTGATGCTTCAGCAGATGTCATTGAGTAGCTCGAGAGCTCGCTGCGAATGGTCTCATACGCTTTCATCATGTTCGGCTGCTCAAATGATACAAGATGCACCAACACTTTTGTCTTTGAAATGTGGCGCAGGAATTTATGACCGAGTCCTTTGCCATCGCTGGCACCTTCGATCAGTCCCGGAATGTCGGCAATGATGTAGCCGTACAGGTCACCGAGGTTCGGATCGAGCGTGGTAAACGGATAGTCTCCGACTTTCGCTTGCGCATTGGTCATGATATTGAGCAGGCTGGACTTGCCGGCATTAGGAAAACCGATCAGGCCGACATCGGCAATGAGCGAGACGACGATATGCAGCTCCGCTTCCTCGCCCGGCTTGCCATCAGTGGCGCGATCCGGTGCTTGGTTGGTGGAACTCTTGAAATGCTCATTGCCGAATCCCCCGCTGCCGCCGTTCAGGATCTTGTACTCCTGCCCTTCCTTGTTGAGCTCATAGACGGTACCGGTGGTGACATTGGTCACGACGGAGCCTACAGGAAAATCAATCGTCAGGCGATCGCCATCCCCTCCCTTGAATGAGCGGCTGCCGCCCGGCTTGCCATCTTCTGCCAGGAATTCCTTCTTGCTGCGGTATTGGTCAAGCACGCGAAAGCTGCGCACTGCCCGTATATAGACATGTCCGCCTCGTCCGCCATCACCGCCATTCGGGCCGCCTTTGGCAATGAACTTCTCGCGACGCCATTGCACCACGCCGTTGCCGCCGTTGCCGGCCTTTGCTTGTATTGTTATTTCATCTAAAAATGCCATGTTATCCAATGAGCGGAGTATTGTGCTCCATCCAGTCAAGTACCTCCACAATACACTGTTGTGGCTCACGGTCAATGTTTTCCGGCTTGAAGTTTCCCCCGGCCGCCCGATCATGACCACTGCCGACACCGAGCCGCTCATGCATATCGCGTACATTCACACTGGTTGAAAGTGACCGTCCTGACATGCGCACACCCCCGTCACTGCGCGGTGTCATGACAAATCCCCACTCATAGCCCTGCACCCGCGTCAGGTATTGCCCCATATAAATGTGACTGGCGGCACTCATGTCTTCATCGGTAAACTTGCCAATGGCAATCGTGGCCCGCTCAACGTAGCTGTACTGAAAGTCCGGCCAGTTGGGCATGCTTTTGTAAGTGGTATTTTTTACCAGCTCTTGCAGCAATGGAATAATGCGTTGCGGGATGCCGCCGTACCGTGCGCGGAAACTATCAATTGAGACGCCGACGCTATCCACCAGTATTTTTGCAATATCGAATACGGCTGATTGTGCGGGGGTAACGTAGGCAAAGTTGCCGGTATCACCCAGAATGCCGAGCAGGAAATATCCGGCCAAGACGGGAGTGAGGTTGTGCTCGGCATCCAAGGCGCGATAGATGAGCTCGCAGTTGGAAGAAAGTTTTACTATTAATGCCAAGGTGAATTGATCGGGCGCGGAAGCATGGTGATCGATGGCAATGGTCTGCGGTACGGCTTGCAACACTTCGGGTGATTTGGAAAATCGCACGTATTGGTTGGCATCCAGCATGATTAATACATCCGTTCCTGCCAGTTCCGTCGCCACATCCGGCACAAAAGTGATTTTCTCAAATTGCGCAAAGGAACGATGACGGTCGCTTGATTGGCCGGTATAGATAATACGAATATCTTTTGAAGGATATTTCGCAGTAAGAATGGCGTAGACGGATAAGACAGAACCGATCGAGTCATCGTCCGGAGAAAAGTGTGAGGTGATGACGACATGCCCGGCTTTTTCAACCAAAGCGAAAAATGCCGTGCGGAATGCTGCAAAGTCAGGCTGCTCCATGCTAATCAATGAAGTGATTGATAATCCACGTAATAATGGAGATGACGAAGGCGCCGATGATGGCTGACACGAATGATGCCACCGTGAAGCCCGTGATGATCTGCGCCACGAACCAGAAGAATGCACCATTGATAATGATGGAGAACAATCCCAGTGTCAGGATGTTCAACGGCAACGTCAGCAACGTAATGACCGGCTTGACCACCATGTTCAAAAAGACCAAACAGGCCGCCACGATGATGGCCGTCAAGATGCTATTGACCACAATCCCCTGCACGAAAAACGGCAACGCAAAAATCGCCAATGTCGTAATAAACCAACGCAGTAATATCATGCAAATAGTATAGCAGATAATAAAAAACCTCACCCTACCCTCCTCCCTTGCCAAAGTCAATGGTAGGTTGTATGGTGAGGGAAACTTAAAAAACTAAAGATATGAATCTTCTTATTGTATTAGCCGTTGGGTATGTAGGAATACTCTTAGGCGCATTCTTGTTTTCGAGATTAGAAATAAAGAAGAGACTTTCTCTTCTGATTGGTGGACCAATTCTCTTGATCGGGGGCTATCTTCAAATAAACCGTGACACTATTAGTTTTGCCCACCAAGATGGACTCCTCTTTCTGGCGATGGTGTTATATTTGATTAGTATTTTTCTAATTTTTACAGCGTTTAAACTTTTACCAAATGAGTGGTAAGGCAGTTACACCAAATCGAATATCGATTTGGTGTTTTTTATTTAAAACAATGACTCTACGATATTCTTCACGAGGCTGCCGTCGGCTTGGCCAGCTACTTCTTTCATGACGGCGCCGGTGAGGATGCCGGACTTGGTTTTGTCAGTAATGTTAAGTTCGGCTTTTTTCTTTTCGGCGATGGCGCGGATGTCGGCTTCACTCATTTGAGCGGGTTGGAATTTTTCCAAGACTGCCAGCTGCTTCTTCTCTTCTTCAGCGAGATCTGCTCTGCCGCCCGCTTCAAACTGGCTGATGGCGTCCTTGCGCTGCTTGATCAGCTTCTGAATGACCTTCAAGGCCATGTCATCATTCACTTCATCCTGCGGCGTCTTGCCGGTTGCCACCAATTCATTCATGAATGCTGTCAGCACTGCCCGATAGGTATCCAACGCTATCTGATCCTTTGCCCGCATGGCATTTTTCAATTCTTCCCGTACTTCCGTGGCGATAGTCATGCTGAAATTATAGCATGGTACAATAGAGCCATGAAAATCATCTTTTTTGATACGGAAACGACCGGCAATGGCACAAAGGATTTCCTGTGTCAGCTGGCGGTGAAGGAACGCGGCGTGGCGGAGCCGGTAGTGAATGCCATGTACAAGCCACCCGTGCCTATCCCCTTCGAATGTTCCGCCATTCATCACATTTCCAACAAAATGGTGGCTGATCGCCCGTCATTCAAGGACGCACCCGAATATCCGGCACTCAAAGCATTATTTGAAAGTGACGATACTATTTGCGTGGCGCACAATGCCGCATTTGATGAGCAGATCTTGAAAAATGACGACATTCACATCAAGAATCTGCTCTGCACGTTCAAGGTCATTCGCGAACTCGATACCGAGGGAGCCTTCGCCATGCACAAGCTGCAGTACCTGCGCTACGCGCTCGACATCGAGCTCGAAGTGGCTGCGCACGAAGCCTTCGCCGATGTCTTGGTCTTGGAGCAATTGTTTGAATACGAGCTGGCCAAAGCCATGGCCTTGTGGAATTGCGATGAAGCCGCCGCCCTTGAAAAAATGCGGGTCATCAGCACCGAGCCATTGGCCATCCGCGCATTTGATTTCGGCAAGTACAAAGGCAAGACCATTGCCGAAGTGGCCGCCAGCGATATCGGCTACCTGTCATGGCTGCTCGATCAGAAGAAGCACAGTGACAAGGACGAGCGGGACTGGATTTACACATTAGAAAAATACATCTCATAACATGCAAATAATCTTTATTCTTATCGGAGTGGTCGTCGGCGGTGTCATCGCGTATGTCTTGGCACAAAACAAAAAAGTTGAACCGCAAAAAAATGACGACAATAGCACGGGCTTCCAGCTGCTGATGCAGCAAGTCAGCGAGCTGCAGAAAACTGTCGATCAAAAGCTCGGCGAGTCCGAGAAGTCCATCCGCGAATCCATGATGCACCAGTCCACGCAGTCCGCCAACATCATCAGCGACATCACCGAATGCCTGACCCGTCTTGATGAAGGCAACAAGCAGGTCTTGAACTTCGCCGACCAGCTACGCAACCTGCAGGACATCTTGAAGAATCCCAAGCAGCGCGGCACCATCCTCGGCGAGTACTATTTGGAAACCATCCTGTCGAAAGTGCTGCCGCCAAAAACATTTCAGACACAGTATAAATTCGCCAATGGTGAGATCGTCGATGCCGTCGTCATGGTCAAGGACAAGATCATTCCCATTGACTCAAAGTTCTCATTGGAAAATTACAATCGCATCATCGAGTCCAACCAGAACGGCACCGATCCCGAAGCCTTCGTGAATGAATTCCGCAAGGATATCAAAAAGCGCATCGACGAAACCTCCAAGTACATCCGCCCAGCCGAAAATACCTTGGACTTCGCCTTCATGTTCATTCCCCACGAATCCATCTATTATGATTTGCTCGTAGCGGAAGTCGGCAGCATCAAGGTCAACACGCAGGATCTGGTGCAGTATGCATTTGAAAAGAAAGTGATCATTGTCTCCCCTACTTCTTTCCTGGCATATTTGCAAACCGTCTTGCAAGGCTTGCGCGCCATGCAGATCGAGGAGAGCGCCAAGGATATCGTGAAGCGCGTGGAAGAGCTCGGCAAGCATCTCAAATCCTATGAGGAATACCACAATAAGATCGGTGGCTCGCTGACCACCGTGGTGAACCATTACAGCAATGCCGGCAAGGAATTGAAGAAGGTGGACAAGGATGTCATGCGCATCACCGGCTCAGGCAATGAAATAGAACCATTACTGGTGGATGTCAGTCCGATCGAACGAACTACTGAATAGGAAAAATAGTCGGGTTGGCAATGCTCTTGAAGACTGACAACGGTACTTTCACCGACTGTGCGCCAGCTGAATAGGGAGCGACTTGGTAGGGATCAAAAAGGAATATCACGCCGTCATCCTGTACGGTGAAATTTTCGTAGTTTGTTTCGGTCGGTGCCGTGCCGTCATTGATCATGCCTTGGTCTGCTCCGAGAGCGCTGCTGAGCTGCGCTTTGACATAGGGTGCGATAATACCCAAGCCGTTGATACCGTTAGTGAACAATGTAGCGAGCGTAATCTGCTGTCCGGTCGCGGAAAATGAAAACGTGGTAGTGGCTTGCAAGTCATGCGCCCCGCCGGTATAGGTTGTCGTTGAAAAAACATAGTTATCAACGCGGGCGTTTTTTTGTTCAGTATAGGTAATGTGAAGCGACAACGCTCCCGCTTCAGCCGGTGCATTGCTGCCATTGGCAGCGGCCCATGACGTATCGCTTTTGAATTGCGCAATGCTGTCATCGACAAATGTCTTGAAGTCACCGGAGATGACATCGTCTTTCACGATCGGATAGGTGGCATTGATGGTGTAGTAGCTGGCATTGTCGGTAACGATGGCGTCGCGCAGTTTGGTGGAAGGCCATTCACCGTTTGATACCGGTACTGTATCAGATACATGCAGTGGCGTAATTCCTTTATCAGCGCGATGTCCCAAAAATACCCAGCCGATGAAAATCAAACCGGCGATGACGACCAGAACGAGAATTGTTTTTGATGTTGGCGGCCGCTTCATATTACCACTGTACGTTTATTGTGAGTGACTTGTCAAATTGCGGATTGCCGGATGGATTATCATTTTTCAATAACAGGTAGCCGGTGCCGTGCGAGGCGCTCGGAAATGCTAGGTTGGCAGTGAATGGCACGTAGTTCGTGGTCATCCAATCCCCTTGTGCTTGTGCCACACCAGTCGCAATAGCCTGTCCTTGCATATTGTATAAACTAATAGGAAATGAGCCTTCAAAGAACCAGTTCCCTTTCGCCTTGCCGATAATACTAACCGGCGACGTGATTAATTGTCCTTGCATGGGCGCATCCACGACCACATCAGTTGTCGGCATGGCAGCAGCGGGTACTTCCGGCGTGACGATACTATTCGCCGAAGGAGCCGGCGGTGTCACTACACTGACCCGCACGATCTCACTGAAACCCCACGCTGCGCCGATCAATAGCAGTACCACTATCAAGAAATAATACCTTCTTTTCATACGGATAGTATACCTTAAAAATTAAAAACCTTTCTGCTATACTTCATCAATGCTTTATCTGATCGGTGGCGCGCCTCGCGCGGGAAAATCCTTATTGGCTCAACGAATGCTCGTAGAAAATCAAGTACCGTTTTTCCCTTTGGATGCCCTTATTGGCACCCTTACATTTGCCGCTCCCGAGTTTGATATAAATCATGATCTTTCATTCAAAATAAAGTCTGAAAAAGTCTGGCGCTTCACCGAACATCTTTTCAACCACTTTCTGTATGAAGAAGAAAATTATCTGGTTGAGGGCGACTGTATATTGCCCGAACAGGTTGTTGAGTTTAAGAAAACGCATGACAAGGAAATCCGCTGCTGCTTCATCGGCTACACCAAACTCTCCGCCGAGGAAAAACTGAACTTTGTCCGCACCTACAACCGCGGCGACACCGACTGGACCAATGAACAAACCGATGAAGCGTTGCTCGAGATGATTGAGAAAATGATCGAGTACAGCATGTTCCTCCAAGAGGAATGCGCCAAGCACGGCATTATGTTTTTTGATGTATCCGATGATTTCTCCACCGTCCAAGACGAAGCCTTTGAATATTTGAGCGAGAAATAAATGGGGACAGGCCCCTTTTTAGAATTTCTTTATGTATAAAAAATTCTATAATGTGCTTATAAAATAAGACTGAAAAGGCGTAGTGACCCCACGGAGAATCGAACTCCGATTTAATCCTTGAGAAGGATTCGTCCTAACCGTTAGACGATGGGGCCAAGTGCACATGTATAGTATCGATTGTTTGAGATTTGAGCAAGTTATAAAGAAATTCTAAAAAGGGGCCTGTCCCCATTTATTAAATTGACGAGTCAAATGGAGCGTGGTATGTTGAGGGTCAAATTAGTTCATTCACTTACACTTAAAAAAATAAATATGAAAAATATGAAAGTGGTGTTTAGACACGGGCGACCAGGTCATCCATTAGAGCGGTTGAGCACGGGCGAAGGTATTGTTATGCTTATCGCCTTCCTATCAATGGCCGGGCTGATGGCTTTTCGGTACAGCGTTCAATACCAAGGCTTTATTGAGGCGGGCAGTCTCTACGACATGCGCCGCATACTCTCATTGTGGGGTATTCCTATTATGATGATGGCGGGTGTCATGTATCATTGGAGCGATAAGAACAACTTGCCTGAAAGAACCTTGCGGGTTTTCCGTGGCATCATCTGCATCGGCGGTGCGTGGTTTGCCCTCGGCATGCTCTGGGCTATTCTTTCCAAGTAAAAATATTCATTACTCCCCTCTCATATGAGGGGATTTTTTATTTCTTATCGGCAAAGACGACCAGCCTGCTCGAATGGGTTTTGAGGGTAGGATTCCAATCACCGGCACAGGTGATGAGATTGAGATGAGATGCGCCGTCGGTGGAAGTGAACACGGTTGCGGCATCAGCATTAGGATCATAGGTATGCATATCGCGTACGATAAATGTCGTCGCCACGCCCTGTGCGTCGGTCACTATGATACTGTCCCCTTTCTTCAGTTTGTATAAGTCATCAAGTACGGCCGGAATGTTATTGGCCCAGCCCGAGTGTCCATCGATGACCGCCGTGCCTTGCTCGCCCGGTATGGCTCCCAGATTGAACCACGCTGCATCGGCCGGTCCTTGCGGTACGCCCATGGCACCATCAGCGGTGAGTCCGACTGATTCAATCGCCGCATCCACTTTGATACGGGGAATGCTCAAACGCATGGATAGTACGACGGGGGGTACATTATTCTTGGTCGGAAATTTCAAACGAGTCTCAAAAATAAGGCCCAGTGAAATGACGCAGCATATAAAAATGACCAGTGCTATTTTTCGAAATGAGGGAATGTTCAACGTAGTTGCTTTCTGAGCGCTGCGTAACTACCCAATGACAATAGTGCCGCGGCGGACAGTATCAGCATGCTCCACGGCGTACTACTCTGATGGGGAGGAAGTCCGGTATTCGGTAGTTTCGTAGCGGAGATCTTGATCGGTGGATTTACCACAGGTGAAGGCACGGCAGGTGTCTGAGTCGCTGTTCCCGGCTTGGTAATACCGAATGAACTGCAAGGATTAGGACCAGTCCATGAACATCCACCGGTGATAATGCCGGCACCGCCGGATCCGCCTGAAGAAGTCTGAGCACCGCACGATGGCACATTAATGGTATCAGTATCAGTCGTGACTGTTCCGCCAAATGCCAATGCGTGCCCTGTCCATGTCACATTGCTGCCCAAGGTAATGCCTGAAGCATCAATGTTGGTTCCGGCAAACGTGGAGTTGGCTCCCAAGGTAGTAGCTTGCGTCGGTGCCCAGAAGACGCCACAGGCTGAAGTGCCTTGCAGTGTCACCGCAGAGTTGGCCACTGAGGTCAATGCTCCATTAATCTTGAAAATGTAGGTACCGATACCGGACAGTGTAATACCGGCAGTGCCGATTGATGCTGCTCCCGGACCGGATGTACAATATACTCCCGGTGTATAGA
>JAQBRM010000024.1 GCA_028286485.1 Candidatus Nomurabacteria bacterium | reverse complement strand
GCCAATATATCCTTGTTGTAGTAGACCGCTAAAGGATCAACCAATAACGGGAATGCGGTAACACCGCCCGCAGAGAGAAAAATTTGCGCCCCATCGATATTAGTATCGCGAAATGTCCGCTCAGTATAGGCGGCATACGGAATAACATATAATTTGTCTTGAATTTGAGAAATGGTTTCTGATGATATAAGCACTACATCGGGAGAGGCGCCATTCGCCAGAGCAGTAATGAGATCTTGATAGAAATTTGCCGGATCGTGATATGAATATTCCAAGGTATAGCCTTTGTTTTCACTATTGAAGTTTCCGATATAGGTTTGCATTTTGTCAGCTGGCAAGATACCCCAGACCAGTACCTTGCCGGTCGGGGTAGCGGAGGTCGTGGAAGAAGTTTTGGAAGAAAACAGACCGGAGAACACGGCGATGGCAATGACAAAGCCGATGACGAACACAATGATGAGAATGGTTTGAAATGATGATTTCATGAATGATTATTTCTCAAAAAGTATAGCATAATGATGATCTCCTGCCGGCAATGTATCCGTGCGTTTCTTGAAACCGACACTCGTCAGCAAGGCTTCGGCCATCGCTTGCGTGAAAATGTGATGGGGCTGCGGGCCTAAGCCACCGAAGGATTCCGTCCAATCCACCACCACTATTTTGCCCCCCGTCTTTAATACCCGAAACGCTTCCTTGACGACATCGGCCTTGTCCTCAAGCACAAAAAGAATATTAAAACACAGTACGATGTCGACGCTACCGGCAGCCAATTTCGTTCCCTCGAATTCTTCAACATCTCCCCACAAGACGTGCAGATTGGAAAGCCTGTGATCGACCGCATCGCGGGTAATGCGCGTGACCAGCTCTTTGTTGATTTCAATGGCAAAGACTTGTCCTTGCGGTACCAGCGAGGCCGCGGCTTGTGCGACAAATCCGCTTCCGGCTCCGAAATCCGCAACAGTATTTGTTGACTGAATGCTACAGGCCGCAAGTATTTTGACAGGATCCATGAACATACCCATAGTATACTAACAAGTAGTACGAATACCAAAAATAAAAAGCATGCCTTCCGCAGTACGCATAATTTTCTGCTGAAAATTTGCTCACTCTCAGACCAGTCGTCTTCCGAGAGCCTGCTCTAGGTATGCTTTTTATTTTTGGTATTCGTTAAAGACAAGTCACTGAAGCCAAGCTGTCTCCCGCCCTGAGCTTCATGATGGTCACCCCTTGCGTTTGTCGTCCGCTTGATGGCACGGTATTCAAATCCACACGGATGACTTGTCCTTTCTTGGACATCGCTACCAGCTCGGTGTCATTGTGCACTACCTTGCCCACCATCAGTGCACCACTCTTGGCAGTCACCTTACTGGTCTTGATGCCGGACCCGCCGCGCTTCTGGATTTTATATTCTTTCATGGCGGTTTTCTTGCCGATACCGTTGGCGCTCATGGCCAATATGAAGGTATTTTCTTCGGTAGTCACTACGTCGGCACCAATAATAGTATCGCCCTTGCCGAGCTTCATAGCACGCACTCCGCCGGCTGTTCGTCCCATTTCGCGAATATCCGCTTCATCAAAACGAATGGATTGTCCCAGCGCGGTAGCCAAAATCACGCTGTGATCTTTCTGTACACGAAGCACTGCTTCCAGTTCATCCCCTGCTTCCAAGCGAATGGCAATAATACCGCTACGTCGCACGTCTTTGAAACTCTCATATGAAATCTTTTTGGCCGTGCCCTGCTTGGTGACCAACATCAGTGAGGCTTTCTCTTCTTTGGCTTTTTTCGGCACTGCCAGTATGGAGGTGACTTTTTCATCACCGGCCAATGACAAGAAGTTCATAATAGACTTCCCTTTCGTCGCACGCTTGCCTTCCGGCAGTTCGTACATTTTTATTTGATACGCCTTGCCGCGATTGGTGAAGAACAGCAGGTCGCTGTGGGTATCGGTCGTCAGCAAGATCGTCACGAAGTCTTCTTCCTTTGTTTCCAAGTCAATCACTCCAACACCGCCGCGCTTCTGCACCTTGTATTCTGTCGGATCGGTACGCTTCACATAGCCGCCGGCCGTGAAGACAAGCACGGTTTCTTTTTCCGGCACCAAGTCTTCATCGGAAATGGTTTTGTTGGCACTGGCCACGATTTTGGTCTTGCGCGCATCGGCATACTTATCGCGGATTTCCACCAATTCATCGGCAATGACTTTGAAGATTTTCTTGGCGCTGGCCAGCAATGCTTCAAGCTCGGCGATCAATGTCTGCTTTTCCTTCAATTCATTCTCCACGGCCTTGCGTTCGAGGCCGGCCAGTTTCTGCAAACGCATTTCCAAAATAGCGGTTGTCTGCAGATCGGAGAATTTGAATTCTTTCATCAAGTTCACTTTTGCCACCGCGGCATCTTTTGATTCACGAATGATACTGATGACGCGATCGATATGATCGAGTGCTTTCTTCAGACCGAGCAAGATATGTTCACGATCCTTGGCTTTATTCAGATCAAAAGCCGTACGGCGACGCACTACTACTTCACGGTGCGCGATGAAGTACGTCAGGATAGACTTCAATGACAACGTTTGCGGGATACCATCGACGAGTGCCACCATGTTGTAATGGAATTTTTGTTCGAGCTGTGTATGTTTGTATAAAAAGTTCAAGACCTTCTGCGGATTGACCCCACTCTTCAAGGTAATGACGACACGCATGTCTTTGGTGGAAAGTTCGTCCAAGGCTTTGATGCCTTCCAATTTCTTTTCTTGCACCAAGGTAGCGATAGACTCCACAAAAGTGGCTTTGTTCACTTGGTATGGCAATGAGGTCAGGATGATTTGATAGACACCGTTCTTCTGCTCGACGATTTCCGCCTCACCGCGACATACCACGCCGCCACGGCCGGTAGCGCTGGCATGGAGGATATCGGCTTTATCAAATGCCAATCCGCCCGTTGGGAAGTCCGGGCCTTGGATGATTTCCGCGAGGTCTTCGTTGGTGGCATCATCGTTCTCAATGAGGTGCAGACAGCCATTGATGATCTCACCGAGGTTGTGCGGTGGAATGTTGGTAGCCATACCGACGGCAATACCAAGGGTACCGTTCAACAGCAGGTTCGGTACTGCCGACGGCAGTACCGATGGCTCCTTGCGTGTCGCATCGTAGTTAGGGCGAAAATCCACGGTATCCTTCTCGATATCGCGCATCAGCTCGGCACAAATCTTGGACATGCGCGCTTCGGTATAACGCATGGCTGCGGCATTATCACCATCGACGGAACCGAAGTTACCCTGGCCTTGGACCAACGGATAGCGTGTTGAGAAATCCTGCGCGAGTTTGACCATCGCTTCATACACGGACGAGTCGCCGTGCGGGTGGTATTTACCGAGCACGTCACCGACGATGAACGCGCTTTTACGGAATCGTGAACTGGCCGTCAAACCATTCTCATGCAGCGAGTACAAAATACGACGGTGCACGGGCTTCAATCCGTCACGTACATCGGGCAAGGCGCGATCGGTAATAACACTCATGGCATAGTCAATAAATGACTCGCGCATTTCCGTGACAATATTGACCGAAATAACGCTTTGACGCGGTGCGGTAGGGGTGGTTTCTGCCTGGGCGGCAGTGTCTTTTTTAGCCATATACTTCAATCATTATAGCCTATTTTGAGTGAAAATGCGATTGCAGGCGGAGCAGAATTGTGGTGTAAGCATTGCCAATACTAGTCGCCAAATCTCGGTGCGGGCGGTAGGGCTGCACGTACACATATATCAATATCACCAGTAACACAATGGCAATACTACCGGTAGCAATCACCGCGGTTCTCTTTCGAATGTGCAACGGTTTGTCTCGCAGTAGTAGTCTCATAGCGTATTAGCCTTGGGCTTCCAATAACAAAATATATCCCTCTTTGCCATCAAGGTCTTTTCGCTTCAATGTCGCCTTGTCTTGGAATTCATTCTTGTCCTGTCCCCCTTCTTTCAAGAATTGTTTCAAGCCCGCCGCATCATATTCGTACGGTACGATAACATTTACATCGAATGATGTTGCGATCTTGTAGGCTTTGGCAGGATCCAGATCGAGTGCTCCCCCGACGGGCATGAATAGCATATCGGCATTACCGGCAATTTCCTTGGCTTCGGCCGAAAGCTTCTTGTCATCATCAATCAATCCCATGAAGGCAATCTTGATGCCATCGAGTTCAAAACCGTAGACGGTATTGATGTGCTCTTTCTTATCAATCATCACGGTACTTGATGCACCGTTAATGAGCAGCTCGCGCACTTCATAGTTGCCCGGACCATCAATGACGAATGGTTCCTTGTCTCCCAATGCCACCGTATCAACACCGGCACTATCTATAGTACGTGTAGTAATAAGGGCAATATCCGCACCAAAACGAGGCACCTTGGCAAAGGCTTTTGATTCCTTGCTCGGCGGATTGATCGCAATAGTCAGATCTCCCAATGTCAGCTTAAAATAAGATTTCCCGAAATACGTAATAACCATTGCATTACTATAGCAAATATGGTACATTCTCGCTACTTAACTGAAGACAGTTTAGTAATTCCCTTTTGGAATAACCCCGTCCTGAAATCCTATGATTGAAAGACGGAATCTAAAAGGTGCGCCGTTTAGAAAAACGGATGTCACCTTTGCGGGTGGATTTTTTTATCCCGCAAAGAAGGCGCAAAAATATATTTATGAATGAAGAAGAAACAAAAATTATAAACAATGATGAGTCCAGCGAAGCTTCAGCGGCGTTGGAACCTCACCGCGCACAGCTCGATGAGATCGTAGAAGGTCCCGTTATTGCCATCGATAAGGCGGCGATTTACGTAGACTTGAAACCATTTGGTACCGGTATCATTTACGGACGTGAGTTTATCGCGGCTCGTGATTTGATCCGCAAGACCAATATCGGCGACATCATCAAGGCCAAGGTGGTGGAAGTTGAAAACGATGACGGCTACGTGGAATTGTCATTGAAAGAAGCAAAGCAAGCACTTATTTGGAATGAAGCGGAGCTCGCTATCAAGTCCAAGGCTATGTTTGATCTGACAATCAAGGATGCCAACAAAGGTGGTCTTATTATTGACTGGCAGGGTGTGTCCGGTTTCTTGCCGGCGTCACAGCTCAAGCCTGAGCACTACCCTCGCGTGGAAGACTCCGATAAGGACAAGATCCTGCAGGAATTGAAGAAACTTGTCGGTACCAAGATTGCCGTCACCATGATTTCTGCCAATCCAAAAGATGGCAAGCTTATCTTCTCCGAGAAGGATGGTTCTCCGGAAGAACGTCAGGAAGTGATCAGCAAGTACGCCGTTGGTGATGAGCTTGATTGCGAAGTGACCGGTATCGTGGACTTCGGTGTCTTCTTGAAAATCGAGGACGGACTGGAAGGATTGGTACACATCTCGGAACTCGACTGGGGCCTGGTGGAAGATCCTCGCCAAATGTTCAAATTGAAAGACAAGGTGAAAGCCAAAATCATCGATATCAAGGATGGTAAGATTTCCCTCTCTATCAAAGCATTGAAGGATAATCCTTGGAAAGCATTTGAAAGCACCCTTAAAAAAGGTGACGTGGTCAAAGGTGTGGTGATCAAATACAACAAGCACGGTGCACTCGTTTCCATCAAGGAAGGCGTGGCCGGACTGGTTCATCATTCAACCTTCGGTTCCGAGGAAAAGCTTCGCGAAGCGCTGCAGCTCGGCCGAACCTATCCTTTCACTGTGACTCTCTTCGAACCAAAAGAACAGCGCATGACGCTTGTCTTCGGGGAACAGAAAGTAGAGGAGGAAGAAAAGAAAGAAGAATAATTAGTTGTAGAGATTCATTATCTCTTCGATCGATGTATGAGGGAGCGATTCAATAATTTGGATCGCTTTTTCGATGGATTGGTCGCGCAATTCTATTTCGAAAGGGGCGAAGTTGGAGAGCAGGAACTTTTCAAAGCCGTCGGGTGGGGCAATGCGAGGAAGCAGTTCTTCGTGGATAGGACGCACACCGATGCGGATGCGGAAAAATTCTTTGTGACCAAGGTGATCAATCAATGACTGCACCCCATTGTGCCCGCCCGCTCCCCGACCGAATGAACATTTGATTTCTCCGAGTGGGATATCGATGTCATCGTAGACTACTGCCACTGGTGCATCCATATACTGTTTCATTATGGCCTTGGCCGCCATGCCGGAATTATTCATAAAAGTTTCCGGTTTTGCCAATAATAATTCGCCGAACTGCGCAATAGATGCTGAGAATAATTTCTTTTCAGTAAACGTAATTGCTTCTCTGGCCGCCAATGCGTCGAGCACCATCCAGCCGATATTATGGCGTTGCTGTGCGTAGGTTGTTCCCGGATTACCAAGCCCGATAACGATATTCATAGTGCTACTGTACCATATAATCCGCGTCTGCTATACTTGCCCTAATTATGGAATCAGAAACACGTATGCGGACGCCTTTTTTCCAAACAGGTCTTGGGAAGTTTATTGAAAATGTCCTGTATATCATTGGGGCCATCCTCTTGGCAATGCTCATTCAGACCTTTGTCATCCGGCCCTTCATTGTCAGCGGCAGCTCCATGGATCCTATCATTCAGAATGGCCAGTACCTCATCGTGGACGAAGTCAGCTATCACCTTGCGCAAGGCCCTCAACGTGGCGATGTTATTGTCTTCAAAGCTCCTCCGGAACCGAGCAAGTACTACATTAAACGTGTGATCGGTCTGCCGGGTGACACTGTGAAAATTACGAGCGGTAATATTACTATTATCAACAGCGCTCACCCTAATGGTTTTCCTTTAAGCGAACCGTATATCACCCATACTTCCAATGACACCGGTACCTATGTCGTGCCCGCTGGCAACTACTTCGTCATGGGCGACAATCGCAGTGGGAGCTACGACTCCCGTTCGTGGGGCGTGCTGCCGGCCGGAAATATTCGCGGCCGAGCCTTGCTGCGTCTTCTTCCTATCAATGATATAAAAGTCTTACCAGGTAAGGAGCATTATGAGTACTAAACCAGCAAACAATAAAAAAAATCAAGATATTGCCAGCCCTAAAGGCATGCGCGACATTATCGGTGACGACTACTATAAATTCCAAGGCTTCTTCGAAAAGGCTCAAGAGGTAGCGGTCTACTATGGCTTCACTCCTATTGAAACACCCGTTCTGGAACATGAGAGCACTTTTACTACTGCGGTTGGTGTCGGAACCGATATTGTCGACAAGGAAATGTACACGCTGAAAACAAAAGGCGGTGATCATTTGGCCATGCGTCCGGAACAAACTGCCAGCCTGGTGCGAGCGTACCTTGAGCATGGCATGAGCAATCAGCCACAGCCGGTATTGTTCTATCACTCCGGCCCGGTCTTCCGTCACGATAATCCTCAGAAGGGGCGTTACCGACAGTTCTATCAGTTTGATGTGGATGTATTGGGCAGTGAGAAAAGCATCATTGATGCATTGGTCATCAAGACCATTTACACTATTCTCGAAGAAGCCGGTGCAAAAAATTTGGTGGTGAATATCAATTCAATCGGCGATAAGGAGTCACGTCCGGCTTACATTCGCGAGCTGGTGAGCTATTACAAGAAACATCTCAATCAGCTGCCACCGATTGATCAAGAGCGTTTGAAGACCAATCCAATGCGCATTCTGGATTCCAAAGACGAAGTAACAAAAGAAATCAATCAGAATGCCCCTGACGCTATCAGTTTCCTTTCCAATGCCGGCAAGCGCCACTTCAAAGAAGTATTGGAATGTTTGGATGAAATGGGTATTCCTTATCAGATCGACAAATTGTTAGTGCGCGGTTTGTCATATTACACACACACGGTATTTGAAATCATGGAAACTGATGAAGAAGGACGCACCATGACTATTGCGGCTGGTGGACGGTATGACTATCTCGGCAAAGAGCTCGGCAGCAAGAAAGACTTGCCGGCAATGGGTGGTTCTATCGGCATTGATCGCATTGTTGAACAGTCATGGTTCAAAGACTTGGCGCCGCGCATCATGAAGAAGCCGAAAGTGTACTTCATCCAAGTGGGGTTTGATGCCAAATTGAAAAGCTTGAACGTCATTGAAATTCTCCGCAAGGCGCACATTCCGGTCATGCAGGCGCTTTCGAAAGATTCGTTATCAGCTCAGCTGGCAGTAGCAGAAAAAGCCGGCGTACCGTACACCATTATTTTCGGGCAGAAAGAGGCAATGGAGAACAGTGTTATTGTACGTAACATGGATACGCGCGGACAAGATTGCATTCCCATCAGCGAACTGCACAGCTATCTTAAGCAATTGAAATAACATGAAGACTATCGTCCAACTCCCCGACCCTGTGCTCCGTCAGACGGCGGCGCCGGTGGCAACTTCGGAGATCAAAGGCAAGCATATCAAGACATTGATTGAGGATATGAAAAAGGCCGTCGAGCATGAAGAGGATGCCGTGGCGATTGCCGCTCCGCAGCTCGGTGAATCGGTGCGACTGTTCGTGGTATCAAAACGGGTGGATAAAAAATATGAGGATGACTTGGTATTCATCAATCCGGAAATTATTCGCTTGGGCAAAAATAAAACCATCATGCAAGAAGGTTGCTTGTCGGTGCGTTGGAAGTACGGCGACGTGAAGCGAGCCACGACAGCCAGTGTCCGTGCATTGAATGTCGAAGGTAATGAATTTGTCATGAATGGCCGCGGTTTGCTGGCACAAATATTCCAACACGAAGTAGATCACCTCAACGGCATCCTTTTTATCGACACCGCTAAGAATATAGAAGATATTCCTCCACAGAAATAATATGAAATATCGCTACGTATTTTTCGGAACACCGCATATCGCACAGCTTTCCCTGCAGGCATTGGAAGCAGTAGATATGCTGCCGGAGCTGATTGTCACGGCGCCGCCAAAGCCGCAGGGACGCGGCATGCACGTCACGGAAACACCTGTGGCGGCTTTTGCGCGTGAACACGATATTCCCTGCCTGACACCGGAGAAGATCACCCCTGAGGTGCTGGAGCTGCTATCGGCGGCTGGTCCTTGGGATTTCTTCTTGGTGGTGGCATATGGCAAAATCCTACCACAATCCTTGCTCGATATCGTACAGGGTAAGGTACTGAACCTCCATCCTTCCCTCCTGCCGAAATATCGCGGCCCTTCCCCGCTGGAATCCAGCTTGCTCAGTGATGATACGGAAACCGGGGTCACGATCATGGAGCTGGACAAGGAAGTCGATCACGGCCCTATCGTGGGACAGACAATATTTCCTCTGGCAAAAGAAATGACCGTGGAAACTCTCACAGAGAAAAGCGTGGTGGAAGGCATTGCGCTATTGAAAAACACTATTGCACCATACCTGTCAGGTGAGCTTGCGCCTACGGCACAAGCTCACGACCTTGCTACCCATACTCGTAAGTACACTAAAGCAGATGGGGCATTGGAAGGTACCGCTGAGGACTGGCAAAAATGGAAAATCTTCCGCGCCTTCGGCGATCGCGGCTGGGTGCATTTCTCAG
>JAQBRM010000019.1 GCA_028286485.1 Candidatus Nomurabacteria bacterium | reverse complement strand
GGATCAATACGCTGCTCTTCTTCCAACGAGCCGATAGCCTTATCCAGTCCGAAATCCACGTACGTTTTGATCGGATAGACCTCGTCTTTGGTAAAGGTAAAGTTCGTGCCCCACAGTTCGATCGGGCCGAATTTCTGATAGTCCGGTACCGATACCGTATAGTCTTCCACTTCCGACACTTCGGCTTGCGGATACTGCGCGTAAATCTGTGATTCAATGATGCTTTTGAATTTTTGTTGGGTACGAATATAAAAATGAATATTGCCTTCAATGGAAACGATTTCCAACGCGAACCACGCCCGCACCGCGCCGCCCCAATACTTCTGCAGCCAGTTGCCGTGTCCGCCCGTTTGATACAACGACTGCAGCATCAGCTCCATGGCCAATGGCGACTTGAAGACTTCTTTCGGCGGTTTGATTTCCAGCAATGTCCATTTCAGATTGCGTAAAAATTCCGTCTGAATGTATGACATCCATAAGTTCCATGCCAAATACGACAGCAACGGCAGCGCGATGATAAGCGCAATGCTGCTGGTCACAAACGAGGGGGCGACGGATTGTTCCATGGCATTAGTATAGCATCGCTTGCTAAAAAATATTACTTAAAAAGTCACGGGTGTGCGTGCGGTGAGCGAAGTACCGTCACTGTTCACCGGACCGGTGATGATGATGGCGCCGCTGTTGGTAGTAGGAGCAGTAGTCAGGGAAACCGTAGCGGAAAAATTACCAATCATGTTGTTGGCAGTAGGAACAATGGAAAGCGGCGTCAGAATGGATAATGGCGTACCGTTACCATCCACTACTTGAGCGTATAAGGAAATGGGGGTAGCAGTGGTAGGACAGGGCGTGATAGTACCGGCTACCACTACCTTTTGAAACACTTGCTGAAGTTTAACAGGCGCCGTGAGCGTGATGCCGCACTGGGGCGTAGGAGTTTTAGCAACAACCGGAGCAGTAGCGGGCTTAGCCGAGTATGGCTTGATCGGATTGCCACTCAAGGTAGCAATAAGACCGATGGCGAGGACAACAATAAGAATAATCTCCGGACCGCTGATTCCCCCACCACTAGCCGGAGCGTCCGCCATATATTATTTTTTCGCAACGGTATAGGTACCGTCATCAAGCTTGGTAAAATATTTCGCGTTCTGGAGGTTGACGAGAATGGTGTTTTTCTTGAGGAAGCGTTCTTTCAATACGCGATCCACTACTTCTTCCTTGTTGAGCGGTCCTTCTTTCAAAAGGATTTCCTTGATGACATCACGCACCACGCCCGGTTTGTAACCCCATTCCGCCAAGGCATAATAGCCGCGACCGACAAGCACAAAGCGAGGGTCTTTGATCAATTCATTATGAGTGGTTGCCACATGGGTCTTGCGACCGAAGGTATCGACGATCGCTTTTGCCACTTCGCGGAAGTGCATGGGAGAGCCGTGCTTGCGCATCATCAGGAAAGCGTAGTCCTTGATGCCGCGAGTCTTGATATTCTGGGAATCGGAAGGACCCCATTCACCGAGCGGATTCTTGCCGATCTTTTTTGAAATGTTCAACCAACGACGAGCGACTTCCTCATTCTTGTATTGTGCGGCGACGCCTTTCAATTCATCGAGGAATTTCGCCACCAAGTCGTCTTCGGTCAGCAATTCCTTGTCATCAAGGTTTTTGTACACATTCTGCAATGCATCATGAATGACATCGGACAATGCTTCGTCCACCGTCCAGCGGGTTTCGAAGTGATCGTCTTCCTTCAGTTTCTTGAATTCATCACCGAGCACCATGTAGAAGCGGATGTGGTTCTGCACCGCCTTGTCTTTGGAAACGTATGACAGGAAGTCATCTTCATGCACCATACTGCCCATTGCTTGCACCAAACTTTTCAATTCTTGGAATACCTTGTTCTCCGCCTTAAAGGTATCGCTTTTGCGAATCGCTCCAAGAGCCGCGTTCTCGATTTGACGAACACGTTCACGGGTAATGCCGTATTTCTTGCCAATCGCTTCAAGCGTTTTTGAATCCGCGCTGTCTTCAAGACCGTAGCGGTTGACGATGATGTCATGCGCCCGATCTTGCAGGTTTGAAAGCAAGCGTTTGGTGACTTGTTTGGGTTTAAAACTGATAGTTGCCATGGGTGTATATATGATGTTATTTAATACAAGCTATACTTTATCATGGATATGGAAAAAGTCAAACTGTTGTCAAGACTGTTACAGCAGGCGCCGGACATCCCCTATGGTCAGGAATAGCATGAGGATCAGCAATAGCGCAAAGCCGATTGTGTGAATGATAGCAACGGTATTTTGGGAAAACTTGCGATGGAAGATCGCCTCCAAGAGGACCACTACCAGGCGGCCACCATCGAGAGCCGGAAATGGCATAATATTCAACACTGCCAGATTTACCGAAATGGCGGCCGTGAAGGCCAGCAAGTAGGTGAAGCCGATACTGGCCGCACTCCCCACTTCTTGGGCCAGCCCTACCGGTCCCACCAAGCTGCCGGCGGTACCATTGTGATGAAAAATTCCGGCAATCAAGCTCGCGAGCGTGGTGAATATTTCTCCGGCGGTGGTGTAAGTTTGCCGACAAGCCGCCTTAAACGCCGCAAATAATGACAAGCGTTCGGTGATCACCGGTTCAATGCCGATACCGATGACACGGGCTTGTGATATGCCTGTGGGAGTAATGGTGACACTGTGTGTACTACCAATATGGGTGTACGAAATTGTCACCGGACCCGTGCTATTGATGATGGCATTGTGCAAGGCGGTCGTATTGATATTCGTCAGCGTGCCGTTGGCGGTAGTAATGCCGGTCACCACATCTCCCACCACAATACCGCTTTGGGCAGAAGGTGAACCCAGTACTATGCTGATCACCGTCGGCGTGCCATGATCGCTGGCCACCGGCATGCCGATAGTATATGCAGCGGTAAACAACACGATTGCCAATAATATATTGCACACTACTCCCGCCACCAGCACTGCGGATTTGAGGTACCATGGTTTTGATTCGAATTGCTTATCGAGTGGCACATTTCCTTCGATGCCGTTCTCGCCGGCGATTTTCACGAAGCCTCCGATCGGCAAGGCATTGATGGAGTAGGTGGTTTCGCCTTTTTTCCATGAGTACAATCGCGGCGGAATACCGAAACCGAATTCTTCCACAATCATGCCGCTCTTGCGCGCCACGATGAAATGACCCCATTCATGCACGATGACGGTGACCAATAGAACGATGATAAAAAGGATGATTGTCATGAAATATTAGTTGAGAATATCCGCTTCTTTCTTCTTGAACAGCGCCTCCAATTCGTTGTTGGCATTATCGACGAGCACCTGCACGTCGTCTTTGGCATTACGCATCATGTCTTCCGGCAGTTTCTGATCCTTGAAATCACTGAGCACCGCTTCACGCGCCTTACGAACAGTAATACGCGCATCCTCCAAGCGTTCTTTCGCGATCTTGGCCAGCTTCTGACGAGTCTCGGTGGTCAATGCGGGAATAATAACGCGAATACCGGCATCATCTACGGCAATGGAAAAACCGAGGTCGGAGGCGTACAATGCTTTTTCAATATCCTTGATCTGGCTTTTATCCCATGGCACAATGCGTAATGTTTTGGGATCCTCAATGCTGACTGAGGCCACGTTTTTCAATGGTTGGAATGAACCGTATGACTCCACATTAACCCCATCGAGCAACGCCGGAGCCGCACGACCGGTATGAATCTGGGAATATTCCCGCGCCAACCACTCCTGCGCTTGCTTGGCTTCCTGTTTGAATGGATGTAAATCGTACATAGGAAAATAGTATAGCATAACGTATATTCTTTGCTTTGACAGAATTATTCAGTTTGATACAATTGGCATATAAGTTGGGATTACCCATTTAAGAGCCGCCGAGAGGTGGCTTTTAGGATTCTACGATAGAATTAAATTACAATAGGCTTGTTTTATTTCGATTAATTGTTTTTTGAATACCTCAAACATTTTTTCTTCGAGCCTTTTCTTGTCCAGAAGTCTTGCTTGATTAAGAATGATTGATCGTTTTACTCCTTCATGTTCTAAAATATAATACCAATTACCATCATGAATTTTTGAGGTCAGTGGGATTCCAAGAAAAACATCCCCGGTAAACTTTTTCAAGATTAGTACGGGTCTTTTAAAACTCTCTCCTTTTCCTAAAATTTCACTACCTACATTCATGCCAATCCGACACCATCGTATTTCACCTTCACGAATTTTGATTTCAGATTTTACTTCATCCGTTTTAATTTTTATTTTATTCCAATCAGAAAAGTTCTTCATTCAAAAATGATAGCAAAATACCCATCAAGAATATCTAAAGATAATAAGGAATTTTACAATGCCATGCTGGCGGCGTATTCGAGTACGTACTTGGTCGGCATATTGGCGGAGAAAAGCATGTCTTTGGCTTTGTATATGATGGCGGCCTTTGCGGGAATGGAACGCACCTGCGCTTCCAGCATATCGAGTATCAAAATGGCTTTGGCGCGGCGGGTAGCGGCATCATCCTCGGCATCACTGGCAAATTCTTCCTTGATCTGCGCCAGCAATGCATCACGCGAAACTTTTCCGCTCGTTCCGATCTCGCGGAGAACATCATTATGAATAAGGCGTGTGCGGGAACGAATAGTGGCCGGTACGAGATAAGGATAGGGCGTCATCAAAATAATAGTCGTATCACGATCCGGCTCTTCCAATGATTTCAACAGTACCTGTGCCGCCTCGGGAGAAAATATTGAAAAGAAACAAATGAATATGCGCTGCTCACCCGTACCTTCATTGATGAATTCCACCAGCATTTTGGAGTGGTCCGTGGTGAAGCGGGGCACGGACAGTGCGTTGGTTAATGGATGGTCCATCACTGCACTGGCCAGCAAGGTATCAAAAGCCGTCTCACTGCCTTGCAGTAAGAACGTTTTTTGCGGAGCGTGGGCCAGAATGGTTTCGATGGTCATTCTTGTATTGTATTACCGTTTCGCCAAAATGGAACGCTTGTAGTCATCGAGGTGGCCAAGCAGTACGCCGGTACCTTTGGCGACACAGTACAACGGATCATCCGCCACGCGTACTTTCACGCCGGTCTGCTGTTCAATCAGCTCCGGAAAATGCGCCAACGATGATGTCCCGCCGGTCATCACAATACCGTAGTCAATGATATCTGAGGCCAACTCGGGTGGAGTGTTCTCCAAAACGGTTTTGATGGCCTTGATGATGATTTCCAATTCATATTGAATGGCCTTCACCAACTCATTGGTGGTAATGGTCAGTGTCTTCGGCAAGCCAGTCACGATGTCGCGACCTTTCACTTCCCCGCCGACATCGGGACTGACAGGCAGAGCGGAACATAATGTCTTTTTTATTTCTTCGGCTGTTTGATCACCGATGGCGACATTGTAGGTATGGCGAATATAGTCGATGATAGCCTGATCGAATTTATTACCGGCGCATTTCACTGAAGTTGATGCAATGATACCGCCGAGAGAAATCACCGCCACATCGGTGGTGCCTCCACCGCTATCAATGACCATACAACCGCGCGGTTCGTTGATGGCAACACCGGCACCGAGAGCGGCCAAGATCGGCTCCTTCACGATGATAGCGGTACGCGCCCCGGCTTTGATGGTGGCTTCAATAACGGCACGACGCTCGGTGGTAGTAATGCCGACCGTTTCGGATACATGAACATCCGGCTTGAACAATGAGGATCGTCCCAAGGCTTTGCTGATGAAATAGTGCAGCATGGCATGGGTGACGGAATAGTTGGCAATGGCACCGTCTTGCATCGGTCGATGCACGGACACACTATCGGGGGTTTTGCCGATCATTTCCTTGGCTTCATTACCGATCGCTTCAATGGTCTTGGTGGTGCGGTTAATAGCAACCACTGTGGGCTCATTTAAAATGATGCCGCTCCCAGCCATAAATACCAACGTATTTGCGGTGCCCAAATCAATACCGATCTTCTTTTTTCCCGGAAGTTTCCACATGTGAATGACTATAGTATAGTGGGCTTTGTGTATATAGCAACCGTAATTCCCATCAGCAAAGGTATTCCGTTCGATACCCTCACGTACTACAGTGCGGACCTTCTTGCCATGGGGACGATCGTATCAGTGCCATTCGGCAAACAAACCATTTGTGCCATTGTCAGCAGTTGCCAAACGTTGACGGAAGCCAAGACGGCCATCAAGCACGCATCGTTTTCATTGAAAAAAATTCACGGCACGGTTGGTCATGTACCGCTATTGGAAGCGGTAGTCAGCGGTTTGCAGGAAACTTCCTTACGGACACTTAGTCCGTTGGGTGCCATTGCCGCCGCGGTCATGCCGAACAGTTTTTTTGAATATGTTTCAACCGAGAAGTTAGTGATGCTGGCTGCAGACTCAACTGAAGATGAAAAAAAGTTCCGACAAGAAAGCGTAGTCGGCACTACCGAAGAGCGGATAGATTTTTATAAACGATTGAGCCGTACTTCCTTCGCGGCCAAAAAAAGCATGCTCTTCATTACGCCGACTATCAGAAATCTGGAGCGATGGAAAGTGCATTTGGAAAAAGGCATTCAAAAACATGTGGTGATACTCCATAGCAAAATCAGCAAGAAAGAATTGCGCGCCGCTTTTTCATTGATCAAACAGAGTGATCGGCCGCTTATTATTTTTGCCACCCCCGGCTACAGTGTCATTCCTCGTGCTGACAGCGGCGTCCTTATCATCGAGGATGAAAGTAGTGCACTGTACAAAACCAACGATCGATTCAAAACCGATTTGCGAATATTCTTCCATGCCTTCGCACAAGCCGCTCATTTGCAATTGTACTGGGGCGATATCATGCCGCGCTTCGCTACCTTGGAAGAAACAGGTGCCACACAGCTCTCTCGCACCTTCATTCCTGACAAGCTGACGGTAGTACCGGTCGAGCCATATCGCACAATCCTGCCGACAGAAGTGGTGGAAATCATCCGGCACGCCGAAAAGAAGAAGCGACGCCTCTATATATATGCCAGCCGCAAGGGTGTGGCGCCATTGTCACGCTGCAGCGATTGCGGCACCATTGTGACCTGTGAAGTCTGCACGTTGCCGATGGTGCTGCGCAATCGACGCAATGCCGAAGGAAATGAAGAACGTTACTTTGTCTGCACGCATTGCGCGGCAACGTTACCGGCTACGCATGTCTGTTCGTACTGTGCCGGCTGGAATATCACGCCGGTATCAATCGGCACGGAAAGCATTCGTGATGCCGTAGCGGCGGTGGTCGGTCATGAAGTCATCACTACCATTGATGACGATCTCACTCCGGACAGCGCCGTCATTGAAAAAATGTTGGCCGACACCGACAAACAAAAGTTCTGTATTATCATCGGCACTATCAAGGTGTTGCCATTTTTGAAAAATATAAACTATTGTCTCTTTCCTTTCTTCGATCGCTTGCTGTCCACGCCCTCGCTGTATACGACTGAAAATATTTTGCGTCTGGTCATGGAATGCAATGAAAAATCCGCCGATGGGGTGTTGCTGTTCACGCGGCAGCCGGACTTTCCATTGATCAAGCAATTGGAAACGCAGAAAATAAATGCCATCCTGCATGATGAACTCAATCT
>JAQBRM010000028.1 GCA_028286485.1 Candidatus Nomurabacteria bacterium | reverse complement strand
CTATACGCGATACTAACTGGCAAACCAACCCCAATACGCTGGAAGCCCAGCCTGTGGCCCGTGAGCGCAGAGCTTTTGGAGATGGTTCCGTTGTATCAGGCGGTGGTATGTATAATATGGAGATACCTTTGGCCGGAACAAAGACAACTTTCTATTCTTTCGGTGGTTACAATTACAAACACTCTAATGTATATGCTTATACAAGGAGTTGGAACTACGACAATGGATTACGTCAAAATCCAACAGACAATAAAGGTTTTGAGGCCCAGAGCGTCTTGATTGTTTTCAACCCTTCGGATAAAAGTCTGGTTGGATGAAATAACCATTTCAATGTTTGCCTGCACTAGGCCATTTTTTAACGATTGCATTTTTGCATCCATAACTTCCATAAACGACCTTGTTGAGGCAAAAGCCTTGGCTTTGATGTCATGGGCATTTACATCCGAAAATACTTCATCACCATGTTGAAAGTCATCTGCAAATAACGTTTCGTGAGGCGTTGAAGAATTCCGGCTCGGATTATAAGAGGGAAGCTCACTGTACTGTATCAGGAAAACGGGAAATTTACCGCAGAGGTTGTAACAATCGCCGGCGATGATTATTCCTTCATTTCTTCTGACCTCGAAACCATCCATTGGCTCGCTTTCTGAGCTTGCTATCAAACAGGATGCGTCAAGGCGGCGAAATAAGAATCGCATGTCTTCATAACAAGCCAGAAAGTGATTCTTTCCGCCCTCGTTAACTACTGGTATCCAATACTCCATATCTTTATTTTTTAAGTTTCCTCCATATTGCCTTATCTGGCAATAATGTCAATGGTACCTGACCCCACTCCGCGGTGGGAGAGGCGATGATTGTATCGTGATATAATCCTAACCATATGAAAAATCTTTTTGAAGCATCCAGAGTAGAAGAGATTAAGGATCGCGTAAGCAAGCTGAAACCTGATAGCCAGCACCTATGGGGCAAGATGAACACGGCACAGATGCTGGCACATTGTTCCAAGTCACTAAGGATGGCATTGGGAGAGACACGTCCGCCCCTCATGTTTCTAGGGCGAATCATCGGATTCCTTATCAAGCCCTTTGTGTTTAAAAACGACGATCCGATGCGTCAGGGCTCACCGACAATAAAAGGTCTTGAGGTATGCAATGAGCGAGATTTTGAAACTGAACGAACTGCGCTGTACCAGTTGATCGACCGTTTTGCCAATGCCGCTCCACGGGAAATTACAATTTATCCCCATAGTTTCTTCGGGAAACTAACACCGCAGGAATGGGCAATACTGATGTACAAGCACCTTGATCATCACCTTCGACAGTTTGGGGTTTGATGAAGTGTTGCAATATCCTTAAAAATTTCACTCCAGACTGCTATCTCGCACAAAAAAAGAACCCAGTAAACTAGATTTTTTATGTCTTCTTTTATTTCAAATTGGTGAATTCAACAAGTAAGTGCAATCCCTTAAATAATAAAGTTTTTCTAAAAAGGGGTCTGACCCCAATTATCGTGATTTGAAAAATAAAAATAGGACCCAGTGGATCCTATAATGCTTTTTATTGATAATCGTCGGCGCTATCGTAATTACATGAAAAGGAGAAAGAGATCGCCCGTCCATTTTTAGTACCGGTTGTATTTAGCGTTCCCAGTGAGAACTCCAAATCTGTCATCGGCGTATTTAAGTTTACGGCACGTTTTATACCCTTCTTCATCAACGCTTCGTTAATGATCTCATCTATCATTGTCCCTTGACTTAGGATGACTTCAGATTGTACCTTTTTAATAACACCACACTGACTGGAAGATATTGAACATGAAAATTCCAAGCGGAAATCGGGTTCATACTTCACGAGCTTTAAAGCAATGGAAGCCGTATCACTCATCGTATCGATTTCGGGAATTATGGATTTCAGCTTTTCAAGGCAAATCCTCGTGAACATTGCCGATACCTCACCCTTGGTTAATTCGACATAATAACTTTCTGCTACTTTCATCTTTTATGAGATTTGTGGTTTGTTTTTCCACACTCTACCTTTCACCCTTGCCAAAGTCAATTCCATTTGACAAACCTCCTCCCATGCCCTATATTACTGGTGTAGGGTATTCATATCCTATAAAGAAATTGGTGTGGTCTCTGGGGAAGTAGGGTCGAACTTCCGTTTTACCTATCTCCTCCAGTCACCGCACGATCAAACAAACTTTCTCGAGTTTTCCAAAAAAGTTTGTTTGTACATTTCTTTTGTTCTTTTTCGTACAACGTGTCTTTATTGACATGTCATTATATATAAAAACCTTCATCGTTCGCGATAGAAGGTTTTTTCTTTTTTATGATATAGTGTGGCCATGAAAAAAATCCACCCGCTACAATGGATTAATCAACAAATAACCATACGTCGCTATGTTGTTATCATAGCAGTCATATTTGCCATAATAGGGCTGTTTTTTACCGCCGTCTTCATCGGCATGCGATTCAATCTTTTCAATGTCAAAGGCTCCAGTACGGCCCGCAACATTTCACTGGGCATGGTGCCGAGTACCACAGTGACTAGCAGCTGTCAGCCTATCGGTAAGAATACACCAACGACCTGTAATTGGGATAAGACCCAAGAATGGAGTGTCGTGCATGATGCCTTCATCAAGGATGGCGCGGTCATGGAACAAGTGTCCAATCAAACGGGCGTACCTGCCCGCATGATTGCCGCCGCAGTCACGCCGGAGCAGCTGCGTTACTTCACCTCCAATCGCGAGAGCTTCAAACGATATTTCGAGCCATTGAAGATCCTGTCATCACTAACAAAATTTTCATTGGGCGTATCGGGCATCAAGCAGGATACTGCCACCCAAATAGAACAGTACGCCAATGATCCCACGTCGCCATTCTATCCCGGACCGACCATTGCACCGTTGCTGGCGTATCCGGCTGGTGTTGATCACGATACCGAGCTGTACAATCGCCTGACCAATGAGAAAGATCATCACTACTCATATTTATATACAGCGGCCTTTATCAAGGAAATCGAAGCACAGTGGAGCAAGGCCGGCTTTGATGTTACTGCCCGTCCCGATGTAGTGGTGACGCTGTTCAATATCGGCTTCGGCAACTCACATCCTAATGCCAATCCGCAAGTCGCCGGCTCTGTTATTACACTCGGTGGTCATGACTACCTCTTCGGCGAGCTCGGCACGTTGTTCTACCAGTCGAATGAATTAACCGATATCTTCCCGCGCTAATATGATAGTGAATGGTTCAATAATCAAAGAAGCGCTATTGGAAGAAATGACTCCGTTGGCGCAGGAGAAAAAGCCGCGAGTCTGCTTCGTGCAATTTGGCGATGATGCGGCCAGTACGAAATTTATCGGCGTGAAAATGAAAGCGGCGGAGCAGCTCGGCCTTGTGGCGGATGTGGTGACGAGCGGTACGCAAACTACATCGGAGGCACTGTCAGTGTTGCAGGAAGTCATTGAAAAAAAGTATGACGGCATTGTGGTGCAATTGCCGCTGCCCGCCGGTATTGATAGTACAGTGGTGATCAATGCCATTCCGATGGAAATGGATATGGATGTGCTCAGCATTGCGGCACTGGCCGCCTTTGCACACGGTACAAGTAACCGTATGCCACCGGTCGCCGCGGCAGTGGACGTCATATTGAAACTGTACAAAGTATCGTTGGCGGATAAAAAAATCGTCATTCGCGGCAAGGGCAAGCTGGTAGGCGAGCCGGTCAGCATGTTGTTTGATCGAACACAGACCCCGTACGACATCATTGATATCAATACGCCATTGGCCGAGCAGCAGGAACTGTTACAACAGGCCGATATCATTGTTTCCGGCATCGGGGTGCCGCATTCACTCACTTCCGATATGATCAAGGAAGGAGTCATTCTCATTGACGCCGGCACCAGCGAACAAAATGGCAAACTGGCAGGGGATATTGATCCGACCTGCGCGTCCAAAGCCTCACTGTACACGCCGGTGCCGGGCGGCGTCGGCCCTATCACCGTGGCATGCTTGTTCAAGAATTTGTTTTTATAAAAATTAGCGGGGGAAGTCGTACTCTTCCGGCTGGCGGGGAATGGGTCTGCCGAGCAAGAGGGCGGTGGTGCCGATGTTGTATTTGCTTTGGACGTTGAAGTAGCCCAATGCCTTATGGCGTCGCGCCGAGGATTGCACGGTCAGGTCAAGACAGAATTTCACTTGGCCGCGCTTGGCCACCTCCCGAGCGGTGACCAGATCTTCATTGCAAAATGTATGAGTAGTATCATAGCCGCCCATATCTTCCAGTACCCACTTTCTAATGAATGCATTGCCGCCGATCATGAAGGCGCCGAACTTTCTTTTCTGTACGTATAAATTTCCAATAGGCATCATGACGAACCCTACAAACAATGTGCTATAGCGAAACCACGCTGAAGCATCATAGTAGTCATAGATACCGGCCAAGCCAACAATATCCTTATCTTCAAGATGTTTGGCGGCATTGAACAACCAGTCGGGCTGTGGAATATTATCGGCATCGAGCTGCACGATGATGTCGCCTTGGGCCGCGCGCAGTCCGGCATTGCGGGCATGCAGCAAGCCGCGCGTCGGACAATGCACGAGGTGAATACGGGCATCACGCTTCATAAATTCTTGGACAATGGCGACTGTATTGTCAGTGCATGCATTATCAACCACGATGATTTCAAAATCTTGATAGCTTTGCCCGAGTACGGCGTTCAGCGTATTGCTGATCCACCGCGCTTCATTTAATACCGGAATAATGATTGAGAATTTCATTTCTTGTGTTTTTTATTATACAAGGAACGTCCAATAATAATAAAGAGGGTCAGGAGTATCGCGCCGATCAAGATTTTCTCGATACCGCCGGTCGTGTGTTCAATTTGTGAAATGTAACTGCCGAATATCATTCCCAAGGTGACGAAGCCACCGCTCCAGACCAGTGCAGAGGCGGTGACTGCCGTGAAGAATGGTTGCGGGGCTACCTCGAGCAAACCGGCCGCCACGGCGGAATAGCCGCGTGCAAAGGGCAGCAGGCGTCCTAGAAACACTCCCCACATGCCGTACTTCCTTATGGGTTTTTTTAAATTATTAATATTTTCTTCCGAGATCGGCAGCCAGCGATGCTTTTTTGCCAGAATGCCTGCGCCGAACTTTTTGAAAAATACATACAGCACTGCGGCACCGAGAAAGTCCGCCAGTACAACGGTCAGAAATATCAATGGAAAAGAAAGCGGTCCGGTAAAGCCGAGTGAGCCGGAAAATAGTAGTACCAATTCATTTGATACAGGATTCGGCACGCCGATTTCTTGGAAAAATATCAGGGCGAAAATTGCCGCGTACCCGTACAGTGCAATGAAATGGACAAGTGATGCGGGCATATAGTTTAGTTTTCCTTCTTAAGCCAGATATAAAGATCCTCGATGGCTTTGACAGCGTCACCGGCGGCGATGTTGTTCTGATGATAGAGGCCATTGGTACAATCACCGGCCGCCCAGATGCCGAGCGTACTGGTGCGCTGATTGGTCGGATCAACGATGATTTTCTGATATTCATTCAATGTCACGACATCTTTCACCAGTTCCGTATTCGGCAGCTGGCCGATTTCCACGAAGACTGCATTTACCGGTAATGATTCGATAGCATCACTTCCATTATTCTTGTATGTTAATCCGCCAACAAATTCCGTACCGGTAATTTCCGTCAGGGTCACATTGGTGAGCAGTGTGACATTGGGCAAGGCGCGCACTTTCTCTATGGTAATGGCGTCCGCACGGAATTCATTGCTGCGATGGAGCAGGGTGACATGGGAAGCATAGGCTGACAGCTGCAGCACTGCTTCTAGGGCGGCATTGCCCCCACCGATGACGGCTACGGGCTGTCCGGAGAACAGGGGACCGTCACAGGTCGCACAGTACATGATGCCTTTGTGTTCAAATGCCGTCGCGCCGAGGACTTCCAGCTGACGGTGACGAGAACCGGTAGCCACGAGGACGCTCTTGGTCGTGAAGGATTCCTTGTCAGTAGTTACCACAAATCCGTTTTCAGATTTAGTTACAGTATTTGCACGTTGACCGATGGATAGGGTAAGCATGCCGTCTCCTTTTGTATAGTACTCCAAATGAGACTGCAGGTTTTTTGCCAAGTCACCACCACTGATCTCCGGGGTGCCGATCCAGTTATAGATGGTATCGGAGACAGCAGACTGTCCGCCGATTTCTTCCGCAATTACCAATGTCTTCAAACGCTTGCGCGCGGCATATACGGCAGCCGAAACTCCCGCCGGCGCCCCGCCAATAATAATCAAGTCGTAATTCATATGTTCATTATACCTTATGTGTCAAATATAAAGAAAAGTACAAGAAAAACGGTCAACATTCGATGTTGACCGTTTTTCTTGTACTTTTCTTTATTTCTTATTGCGGCGGAGGAAAGCGGGAATTGCGCCCCAGTCTTCTTCGTCGGTGCCTTCGGTTTCAGGAAGATCGGCGTCAGGATTGCGAATGTCGGCTTTCTGCACCATTGGTCGCACCACTTCACGTTCTGCTTGTGGAGCTTGCTGTGGCAACGCACCGTTTTGCTGCTGGTCGGCGCGGGTGAAGAGCTGCTGCGCGTTGGTGCCGAAAAGATTCTGCTTCTTGGAGTTTTCCGTCGGGAAGCCGGTAGCGATGACGGTGATTTTCATTTCACCTTTCTTCATGCGGTCATCAATGATGGTACCGATGATCACGCGGGCGTCCTTGTCGATGGACTCGGTAATGACTTTCGCGGAGTCTTGGAATTCCGCCATAGTGAGGTCGTCGTTGGAAGAGATGGCGAAGAGTACGCCGCGAGCGCCGTTGATGGAGATGTCGAGCAGGGGAGAGTTGATGGCTTGAATGGCTGCCTTTTCAGCGCGGCCTTCACCGGATGAAGTACCCACACCCATCAAGGCAGTACCAGCATCGGTCAGGATAGACTTCATATCAGCGAAGTCTACGTTGATGATACCCGGAGAAGCGATAAGGTCGGAAATACCTTCCACAGCCTGTCGAAGCACTTCATCACATTTTGCAAATGCATCTTTGAAGGTTGTGTCCTTACCGGCAATTGCCAGCAAGCGATCGTTCGGGATGACAATGATGGCATCCACTTCATTTTCCAATTCTTCGATACCGCGTTCTGCCAGCTTCATGCGAAGGTTGCCTTCGAAGAAGAATGGCTTGGTGACGACAGCGACAGTCAGGATGCCTTGCTCCTTGGCCATACGAGCTACGATTGGTGCAGCACCGGTACCGGTACCACCGCCCATACCGCAGGCAATGAAGACCATATCGGCGCCTTTCACCGCGTCTTGGATCTCTGCTTTGGTTTCTTCCGCTGCACGCATGCCCATATCAGGGATACCGCCGGCGCCAAGACCCTTGGTCAGGTTCTTACCGAGATGGATTTTCTTGTCAGCGAGTGACTTGTGCAAATCCTGCACATCAGTATTCATCACGATAAACTCCACTGACCGGACTCTTCCTCCTATCATGTGGTTGACGGCATTGCCGCCGGATCCGCCGATACCAATTACCTTGATGCGTGCGGCCGTTTCAATTTCTGGGCTTAATTTTGGCATATTTCACTCTCCCTTCCACGGGCTATTGCTATGCTGTGTATACTACCACAAGCTTTCAAAAGGGCAATTAACATTGACAGTATCGATATATTGTAGTATTTTTTAGGAAACATTTTAAAACCTAACTGTTATGAAAAGGGGAAAACTAAAAACTTCAGTCTCAACCTTCAATGTCCCTGACATTTCTCTTGTTCCATGGGAAGATTACGATAAATTCTCAACCCTGAAGGAAGAAAATAAGGAGTCGATTGAAACTATCAGAAAAAAAATGGAAAAAGATCTAACGCCGGTAACCAGTCGTTTTAATTAACGGATCCATTTAAAGTAAGAAATGCCTTTCCATATATGGAAAGGCATTTTAGTTTCCTATGGAATGAGTTGTCTAAAAAATGATTTGATGGTTTCGATCACACCCTCGCTGTCACCACCGAATGAGCGGCGGATCTTGGCGCCTTGCTGCGGCTCGCTGTTTTCAGCGGCGATACTATAGGCAATGAGCAGGCGATTGTCTTTGACCGGACCTTTGGTGCCGGGAAAGTCGACATGCGCGACTTTGACAGGAATACGGAGCAGGCTTTTCGCCACGGACTCCACCAGCTGCATGCGACTGCCACCCCCGACAATAATAGCGCCGGCCGGTAACAGGCCGCTGCGACCGATTTTCTTGAAATACTTATCAATCAGTTCAAAAATATCCGAGAGACGGGCTTCCACGATCTCATCCAATTTCTTCTTCGGTATGCTTTGGAATGATACGCTGCCGAGCTTGATACTCTCCGCTTCTTCCGGCGTGACACGCAAACCCAATGCAATGTCCTTGGTAATATCGAGTGAGCCGATGCCGAAGACAAAAAGGGAAGTCAGCGTGTTGTTTTCAAACACTGACACCGATACGGTTTCCGCGCCGATATCAATCAAGGTACAGCCGAAGTTGCGTTGCAGATCAGTCAGTAATAGCTTCTGAGCGGCAATGGGAGTGGCGGTAAAGCCCGTCACACGAATACCGGCTTCTTGGGCCACGGCCAGCAAGTCATCAAGGTGCTGCTGGAAACAGGTTACAAAAAGCACGCGCACTTCCAGCTTGCTGCCGCTAATCCCTTCCGGTCGGGTTGGCAATTCCTTGCCATCAACCTTGAAGACAATGGGAAAGGCGTGCAGAATGGTTTTGTTTTTCAAATCAATAGTACTCTCGGCATCGGCAATCGCTTTTTCAATATCGAGCTTGCTAAGAATGCCATCCGCGCGACTGGCCACCGTCGTGCCGACACCGCATTCTGATGCCAAGCCGATCCCGCCGATCGCAATGGCGGCGGTTTTGATCTTGGTGCCGCTCTCTTTCTCGGCTTCCATGACCGCGCATTTCAATCCGATAACCGCTTCCTCGCGAGAGGTGATGTAGCCATGACGCACGCCGTGAGTTTCCACTGAACTGCTGGCAATGATTTTCGGCAGCCCGCCGGCACTGTCCTCAACGCATGCCACGACGCGAGTCATGGAGGTTCCGATATCAATGCCGACTGTCAGTTGTTGCTTCATGTGTTGATGTTAGATAAAAAGCGAGAGTAATTTCCGCTCTTCTTTCTCCATTGTACTCCCATGTTCGTATCCTTTCAAATGCAACATGCTGTGGATGAGAATAAAAATTATGTAATTGTCATACGAGAGATCAAACTGCTTGTATTCCTTTCGCATGGCGCTGCGGCAAAGAATGATCTCACCGCTGGTGTTCGATAATGGAAATGATAAAGTATTCGGCACATAGTCCTTGCCGCGATGCATGATGTTCAGTGCCTGCGCTTTTGACGGAGCAACGAATTGAACAGATAACTCGTATTTCTTGCCGAGAATTTTTTCCTTCAATTTCAAAAACGGCACGCTGGGAAGCGTGCCGCTGATGGATACTGTCAGGTTGTCAGTATCAAGTACTGCCATATTACATCTTGCCGAGCTTTTTCAATTTCTCAACTTCGACGCGTCGTGCGAGGCGGCGAACCTTCATGTTCTTCTCGGCCAACTTTGACATTGGACGTACGGCATAGCGTTGGCCTTTCACTTTCAGAATGATGCCACTTTCCTGCATTTTGCGGGAAAAACGACGAATAACGCCCAAGGCGTTTTCGGTGGCATTTCGTTTGATTTCAATATTAGTTACGGGCATGGGTGAAATACTACCACGGCTTTTATTACAGTGCAAACTATAATCGCTCGGGGTTTTCTTCGATAAGGTAGGGGAAGTGCAGGGAGGTTAGGAAGGAGGCGACGGTCGGGCCTTCTTCCTCGATATACGTGGCGGGGGTTTTCAGAATCCAGGTCAGGAGCATTTTCATGCTGCCGACACTGATGCGACGCGCGGGCATCATGGTGGCCTCACTGCTATTGTCATTGCCGGCGAGGAAGGCATTCATTTTTTCCATGACACTGAGGCGATAACCCTCCGGCACCGTCAAACTGATTTTAATAATGCTGCCGAACGGCGGATAGCCCAATTCTCGGCGCAGATTGAGTTCAT
>JAQBRM010000016.1 GCA_028286485.1 Candidatus Nomurabacteria bacterium | reverse complement strand
GCAGACCACGGATCTGGAGAAAATCCTGATTCATTTCCGGAAGTGGTGGAGCATGCCATTCAGGAATGGTCGCCGCATTTCATCGTGACGTACCTGTTGGAGCTGGCGCAAGCATTCAATAGCTGGTATGCCACTACTAAAATAATCGACGATGCGGATACAACCTCTCCATACAAGCTCACTCTTACTGCCGCCTTCGCACAAACCATGGCCAATGGCCTGTACCTGCTCGGCATCAACGTTCCGGAAAAGATGTAATGTGCTTTGCTCGGTAAAGCACATTAAATGTAGTATGATAGGGGCTATATGACACATGAAAAGGAAGAACGCAGTTTGATCATCATTAAGCCGGACGCATTGCAGCGCAGTCTGGTAGGGGAGATCATCACCCGCTTTGAGCGGAAAGGATTGAAGATTATCGGCATGAAGATGATTCACCTCAATGATGCATTGGTGGAAGACCACTATGCGCATATCAAAGACAAGGATTTTTTCCCCCGCATCCGTCGCTTCATGACCTCTACGCCGGTCATTGTCATGGCGGTGTCAGGACTGAGTGTCATTGATGCCATTCGCATTATCGTTGGGCCGACCAAAGGATTTGAAGCGGCCGGCGGTACGATCCGCGGTGACTATTCTCTCTCCATGCAATCCAACATCGTGCACGCATCGGATTCCAAAGAATCAGCCGCAGCGGAAATCAAGCGCTTCTTCAAGGATGACGAACTGATGGAATACGAAAAAATCAGCACGATCATGGTGCACTCCGACGAATTATTCTAAGCAATTGTTCGACCTCACTTTTCTACTCTGTCTATCTTGTCATCTTGTATCGTTGCACTATACTGCAAGTACGGCTATCTCAAATAGTGCCTAGAACATTTTGTTTATGGGGCATCTGGTGAAGTCGGTGAGCGTCAGAATTTTTAATCGCGGCGTTCCTGGCTTCCGGATATCCCACTTGGCTTTACTGCTAAGGCACTATTTCCAGATAGCCGTAACAAAAAAATCACCATGGATGTATATCCGTGGTTTTTTTGTTACAATATGAATATGGATTCATCGAAAATACTCAAGCTCACCTTTGCCGGCGGTACCGGCTCTGTTACGGGAGCGAATTTTTTGTTGGAGGGCGAAGGCAAAAGATTTTTGATTGATTGCGGACTTGCACAAGGCTCGAAAATGGCCGATGAGGCAAACTGGAAACCTTTTGTATACGACCCCAGCACCATTGATGCGCTTTTTATTACGCACGCCCACATCGATCACATCGGCCGCATTCCCAAGCTCGTGCACGACGGATTCAAAGGGCTGATTTATTCCACTATTCCGACCAAGGACATCACCGAGCTGATGCTGGCCGACACCGCCAACATCCTGTCGCACAGCGACCATGGCGATAATGAAATGCTGAAGGAAATTTACTCGCCCGACATCCTGAAAAGATGTTTTGACAACTGGCAGGTCATCGACTACCACCAAGATCTCGCCATTGGTCCGTTTATTTTCCGCTATCGTGATGCCGGCCACGTACTCGGCTCCGGCATGCTGGAAATTATTTATAATAATAAAAAAATTATCTTCACCGGCGATCTCGGCAACTCACCATCACCGTTGTTGCGCGACACGGAAGCAATTAAGAATGTCGACTACCTCATCATGGAAAGTGTCTATGGTGATCGCAATCACATTGCCCGCAATGAACGCCGTGTGCGGTTGGAAGAAACAATTCAAGATAACTACAAGCGCAAGGGCACACTAGTCATCCCAACATTTTCATTGGAACGCGCCCAAGAATTATTATTTGAAATTGATCAATTAGTGGAACACGATCGGGTGCCGGAGATGCCGATCTTTTTTGATTCACCATTAGCCATTCATCTGACGAAAGTCTATGCCAAGTACACGCGCTACTTCAATGACTTCGCGCGCAAGCAAATCGGCGACGGTGATGATATTTTTAACTTTCCGGGATTGAAATTCACGTTGCTGACCGAGGAATCAAAGGAAATTCTCCATGAACACAATCCGAAAATCGTCATTGCCGGCAGCGGTATGAGTAATGGGGGACGCATTCTCCACCACGAAGCCAACTATTTGCCTGATGCCAACAATACATTGCTGCTGACAGGCTATCAGGCTATGGGTACGATGGGACGTATCATTGAAGATGGTTCCAAAGAAGTTCACATCAGTGGGCAGGTGGTAGCAGTCCGCGCGCATATTGTATTTATTGATGGCTACTCCGGGCACAAGGACTCCGACCACTTGGTGGAATTCGTCGAACAGACCGCCGATACATTGCAGAAAGTGTTCGTGGTGATGGGTGAGCCGAAGTCATCGCTCTTCCTGACGCAGCGCTTGCGCGACTATCTGGGCGTGGCCGCGTTCGCGCCGAATGAAAACGACGTGGTAGAATTGGATTGCAATGGAAAATAATCTCAAGCACAATCATTTGAAGATAAAAATCGGCATATCGGGCGCGGCGGAGACGGGGCACTGCGGCTTGCATGCGCTGGATAAGGCCAAAGAGCTGGGACGGGAAGTGGTGACGCAGGACTGCGTGCTCATTACCGGCGCCACGACAGGCTTTCCCCTTTGGGCGGCCATGGGCGCCAAGGAAGCCGGCGGCATTTCCATCGGCATATCTCCGGCCATGAGCGAGAAGGATCACGTTGAAACATGGCGCTTGCCGATCGACTACATGGATTTGATTATTTATACCGGCTTCGGTTTTCCGGGGCGTGACCTGCTTTTCACACGCTCCTGCGACGCCATCCTGATCGGCTGCGGCCGCATCGGTACCATTCATGAATTCACCATCGCCTTCGAAGACGGCAAGCCGATCGGCGTATTGGAGGGGCCATGGGCCATGGGCGACGAATTGAAGGACATCATTGCCAAAGGCAACCGTCCTTCACCGAATGTCATCTTTGACACCGATCCCAAGCGCCTCGTGCAACGCGTCATCGAAATGGTGGAATTCAACAAATCCGAAATCAAAAAAGATAATCCGAATATATAATATCGTTAGTCCGTAACGATTTTTATGCTACAATCCCTTATTATGGAGGGAAATAATCAAGAAAAGTCCAATCGAGCGCTCACTGAAGAGCGTATTTTGGCTTTTTGGAAGGAGCAGAATGTGTTTGAAAAAACATTGCAGAAGGATGCGCCGAAAGGGGAGTATATTTTTTATGAAGGGCCGCCGACGGCCAATGCCAAGCCGGCGTTGCACCACCTCGTATCTCGTGCAGTGAAGGATGTGTTGCCGCGCTACAAAACCATGCAAGGCTACCATGTACCGCGACGCGCGGGGTGGGACACGCATGGCTTGCCGGTGGAATTGCAGATTGAAAAGAAACTGGGGCTGACATCGAAAAAAGATATTGAATCATACGGTGTGGCGCAATTCAACAAAGAGTGCAAAGACAGCGTATTTACGTACATCAAGGACTGGGAGGACTTCACCGAGCGCATCGGCTACTGGGTGGATAAGAAAAGCGCGTACTACACCTTTGATGTCACCTACATGGAATCACTGTGGCATATTTTTTCCACGGTAAATAACAAAGGCTTGGTCTACAAGGATTTCAAAGTCTTGCCATGGTGTCCGCGCTGCGGTACGGCATTGTCCAGCCATGAGTTGGCGCAACCGGGCGCATATTTCGATGTGAAGGACTTGTCGGTGACGGCGAAATTTAAAATTCTAGGAGAGGAAAACACTTTCATACTGGCGTGGACTACCACGCCATGGACATTACCCGGCAACGTAGCATTGGCAGTCGGAGAGGATATCGACTACGTCAAAGTAAAAAAAGATAATGAGATTCTTATTCTGGCCAAAGAGCGAATGGAAGTACTGCCAGAGGGCTATGAAGTGATGGTAGAAATGAAAGGCAAGGACTTGCTCGGACTTTCCTATGAACCGTTGTATCCATACCTTGCGGAAATAATTTCCGGTAATGAAAAAGACAAGATGGTAAATGCATACAAAGTCTATGCGGCGGACTTCGTGACCACGACGGATGGTACCGGCGTCGTTCATACGGCAGTGATGTACGGAGCGGATGACTTTGAGTTGGGAACAAAGATAGGCTTGCCGAAATTTCACACTGTTGATGATACCGGACACTTCATCAACGGCACGGATTTCTTGGCAGGACGTTTTGTGAAAGATGAAGAGGTGGCAGTGGATATCATCAAGGACTTGGCGCATCGCGGGCTTTTATTCAAGAAAGAAAAATACGAACACTCATACCCGCACTGTTGGCGCTGCAAAACTCCGTTGCTCTACTACGCGCGCGACTCATGGTACATCGCCATGTCAAAACTGCGCGATGAATTGGTGCGGGAGAATGACAGTATCAACTGGGAGCCGGCTCACATCAAGAATGGGCGTTTCGGTGAATGGCTGAAAGATGCGAAAGATTGGGCCATTTCCCGCGAACGGTACTGGGGCACCCCGTTGCCGATCTGGCAGGCGGCTGATGGCGAACGATTGTTTGTCGACTCGGTGGCCACACTGAAGCAGTACGTCAAAAAATCCGGTAATACCTATCGTGTGATGCGTCACGGTCAAACCGAACACAACCTCAAGGGCTTGTGGAATTTCGGTGATCGTACTGATCCGTTAACCGACACGGGCAAGGAGCAAGTTTCAGCAACAGCTGCGGCATTGAAAGATGGTGGTATTGATATGATCATTACCTCACCATTCAAGCGCACCCTCGAAACATCGTCACTGATTGCGGCCCAACTGGGTCTCACGGAAGAAAATATTATTATTGATGGACGACTGGGGGAATGGAATGTCGGCGCACGGTTTGATGGCAAGCCACTCGACAACTATTTCAGTATTCGCAATGCCCAAGAAGATCGGTATGGCTTCAAAACGGAAGATGGCGAGTCCTATATCGATATCATCAAGCGTGCCGGAACATTTCTCTACGACATTGAACAGCAGTACCAAGGAAAAAATATCTTGATCGTGTCCCACGGCGCGGTGACACGAGCGTTGGAACTGGTAGCCAATGGATTGGTAGTAAAAAATCTGTTTGACTCCACTCGGAACTTTAAAAATTATGACAATGCCGAAGTACGCCAGATAGATTTTGCACCGTTGCCGCACAACGAACATTTTGAAGTTGATCTGCACCGACCATTTATCGATGAGGTGGTATTGGTAAAACCGCCGACTGATATGAGTGGGGAAGCGCGGGAATTCCGACGCGTGAAGGAAGTCATGGATGTCTGGTTTGATTCAGGCTCTATGCCGTTTGCGCAGGATCACTATCCGTTTGCTATTGATAGCGAACATTTACCATATCCGGCGGATTTTATTTCCGAGGCGATTGATCAAACACGCGGTTGGTTCTACACCATGCATGCTATTGGCGTACTGATGGGTCGCGGCAAAGCCTACAAGAATGTCATCTGTCTCGGGCACATTCTCGATGCCGAAGGCAAGAAGATGTCCAAGTCGATCGGCAATATCGTGGATCCGTGGCAGGAAATCAATCGCTTCGGGGTGGACACGCTGCGCTTATGGATGTACTCCGTCAATCAACCCGGGGATTCAAAAAATTACGATCAGAAAACTGTCGTGGAGTTGGAGCGCCAGACATTCGGCCTGCTCTATAACATCTTGTCATTTTATGAGCTCTATCGCGACAAGGACTTAGAAGCTGAGCTTCTAAGTGAATCGAGTAATGTTTTGGATCAATGGATCATGGCGCGATTGAATATGTTGACGGTATTATGTACCGACAGTCTCGATAACTATAAGTTGATGGAACCGGTACGTGCCATCAAGGATTTCATCGGGGATCTCTCTACATGGTATTTGCGCCGATCACGTGATCGCCTGAAAGATAACGATGATGAGTCGAAGAAAACATTGTATGTTGTTCTTACTACGCTCGCGAAATTACTGGCACCATTCGCCCCATTCGCGGCGGAAGATATTTGGCAGCAATTGAAAGCAGGTCGCGTTTCAATGGACGGTACGCGACACGATTCCGCAGAATCGGAATCGAGTGTGCACCTGACGAGCTGGCCGACCGGCACCACGGCTTCACTGGAAGATATCTTGCTGATGGAGCAAATGATTGTCGTGCGCAGTATCTGTACTTTGGGAAATGCTTTGCGCAAGAAGCTGGCTATTCCGGTGCGACAGCCGCTGCAATCCATTATTGTTCGTAGTGAAGTCTTGCCCCTTGATTATGTAGCCTTGATCCAAGATGAACTGAATGTAAAAAAAGTATTTTTTGATCTAGGGTTGGAAGAGGAGGCGATCCTTGATACTACTATCACACCGGAACTGAAAGCCGAAGGTGAATACCGTGAGCTGGTCCGCGCCGTGCAAGACCTCCGCAAAGCCAAAGGTCTGACACCAAGCGATGTCATTACTGTAACACTTGCGCCTGCCATGGAAACCACACTCATGCCGTTTATGGAAGAGTTCAAAAAAGTCGTGCTGGCAAAGGAAGTGTCATTTGCGGCCGGTGACGAGGAAATAATTATCTCCCACTAACGTATATATTGAAATAGCTGAAATGCTATACTGAATTATATGGCTATACAACAACTGCTGGATAATGACTTGCAAAGACAACGGCAAGAAATGGAAGCGTTGCTTGTTAAAATAAACAAACCAATTATGAAAATCAAAAAAATAGGACACTGCTGTTTGATTATTGAAACGAAAGGCATTCGCATCATGACGGATCCCGGAATGTTCACGACGGCGCAGGATGAGGAAAAAAATATCAATATCGTCATCATCAGCCATGAACATGGCGATCACTTTCACGTGGAGTCATTGAAGAACGTCTTGGCCAATAATCCGGAAGCAAAAGTAATTACCAACAGTGCGGTAGGGAAGTTGCTCGATGGGGAAGGGATTGCATACGAAGTGGTGGAACATGCCGGTACCACCATGCTGCACGATATCTTGATCGAAGGATTCGGCGAGCACCATGCCGTAATCTACAAGGAAATGGGACAGGTACAGAATACGGGGTACTTCATTGATGGGCGACTGTTCTATCCTGGGGATGCATTTACCAATCCGAACAAACCGGTTGATATCTTGGCATTACCCGTGGCCGGTCCATGGATGAAAATTTCCGAAGCCTTGGATTACGCATTTGCAGTGAAGCCAACATATGCTTTTCCGGTGCACGATGGTGTGCTGAAAAATCCAACCATGATGCAAGGCATGTATGCGCCATTATTTCAACATGAAGGAATCACCTTCGTACCGATGGGCGAAGGCACTGAACACGATTTCTCATAATGCATCCCATCCATCACACTGAAGCGATCATCATACGCAGCGAGCCGGCCAATGAAGCGAACAAGCGTATCTGGCTGCTGACCCGAGAGTTCGGCTTGCTGATCGTGATGGTGCAGGGCGTGCGCAAGTCCACCGCCAAGCTGCAAAGCCAGCTGACCGACTATAGTGTGATCAATGCGGATTTGATTAAGGGTAAAAGTACCTGGC
>JAQBRM010000009.1 GCA_028286485.1 Candidatus Nomurabacteria bacterium | reverse complement strand
ACGTGGCCATTGCGGTGAACTCCGCCACCGATATTGCCAAAGAGAGCGCCGATATTATCTTATTGAACAAGGATCTCGAAGTCGTCATCAATGGCATCCGCTATGGTCGTACTATTTTCGTTAACATCAACAAGTATATTGTCTATACTATGGTCAATAACTTCGGCACGTTCGTGGCATTGGCCGTATTGTATGTTTTTTCCGCCAATTTACCGCTTCTGCCGATTCAGATTTTACTCACCAACATCCTGACCGATATTCCGCTGGTCACCATTTATTCCGACACGGTGGAAACTTCCGATGTCATCAGTCCGGAAAAGCATAACGTAAGGCAGCTTTTGTTTATCTCTTTGATTTTAGGTATTCCGACCGCACTGTTTGAGCTATGCTATTTCTTTATCATCCACTCACAACCGCTGCCGGTCATTCAAACCAGCTTGTACCTCTACTTCACCTTCATCGCCTTGATTGTGTTCTATGCCTTGCGAAATAAAAGTTACTTTTGGAAAGCCAAACGCCCTTCATTACTGCTCAATACTTCATTCATAGTGGCATTTCTTTTTTCTTTTATCATCACTTACATTCCACTCTTCCAGCACTGGTTTCATTTCGCCTCATTGTCATTACCGGCCGTGCTGACCATGCTGGCCGTGATGGTGATATACTTTATTACATTGGATATCATTAAAGTCCGCTATTATTCATGAAAAATCTATCATATCAGCAAAAAAAGCTATTGAGAAAAGCGGGGATTATCCTACTGGGTATTCTGTGTTTTATCTCCATCGTCGGATTAATTCGAAGCATTACCACCCTCCATCGCGCCGGTGAATTGCAGCCCACGTATGTCCTGCATGGACCGGTTATTCATCACCCAGTGACCGTCGACACTATTACACCATGGATGACATTTGATTATCTCAATCTGGTTTTTCGACTACCTTCAACGTATCTTCAAAATACCTTAGCCATTACGGACGCTCAATATCCGAATGTGACTATTAATGCCTACGCACGACGCCATCATATCAATAGAATGCTATTGCTGCAGAATGTGAAGCAGGCGATTACCAGCTATAGTGCAGTGAACAAATAACATGAGCGGGTTAGCGGCGGCCATTCTACCGTACATCTTGCTCTATAAATATTGGGCACTCTTTATCATCACCTTCATTGCTTCCTTGGCCATTCCTATTCCTGCCGGCACATTACTGGTAGCGTCGGCAGCATTCGCTGCGCAAGGATATTTTAATATTGTGATCCTCATTGTCGTAGTCATCATCGCCAATATGGCGGGGGACAACTTGGCCTACTGGCTGGCGCGCTATTATGGTAGAAAGGTACTCTATCGCGTGGGATTTATACGAAAAATCTTAACGTCAAAAGATTTCACGGTCATTGAAAAAAGAATTGCCAAGCGTCCCGGTTTGATTATTTTCCTGACTCGTTTTGAGGTGATTGCCACCCTCACCACCAACCTCATTTGCGGATTGGGCAAGGTACCTTACAAGAAATTCCTATTGTACGAGGCGCTGGGAGCCCTTGTGGATACGGTCTTTTATGCCATGTTGGGGTATTTGTTCGGTGACACATGGCAGGCCATTGATAAACTGATTGGTAATTTCACGCTTGTTATTTTCTTGGCGGTGGCATTGGGAGTGGCACTGTCGTGGAAAAAACTTATTCACCATCTTAGTCAGGAAGCAGTATAAAGCGGTATTTTTTCTCCGCCCATATCGGACCGGCATACGACACACCCACGCGCGCTGTGCGTTTTATTTTTATTCGATTGCTGGTAAGAGGTTGTTCAATCCATATGCCGGTTTGGGTGCCCAACAATTTACCATTCACTCGCTTATCAATACCGAATTGTTTGGTAAGTTTGCCCGGTCCATTCCATCCTTCAATACCGCGCAACAGTACGGCCGCGGGAAAATCTTTCTGACCGGTCACGATGTTGAACATATGGTACATGCCGTAAATAAAATACACATAGATCGTACCAGCTTCGCCATACATCACCTCAGTGCGCTTGGTGCGACCTTTGGATGCATGAGACGCCATATCGTGAGGTCCAATATACGCTTCCGTTTCAGTGATTTTATAACGTGCAACTACACCATTCATTCGCAGGCAAAAATAACAGCCGATTAATTCTTTGGCTACTATCAATGCCGGCCTATTAAAAAATGATAGTGGGAGTTTTTTCATATGAAAGATTTTCTAATCGTAATTCGTTATTAAATATAAGGGTAAGGTCATACCCGATGATAATTATAAAAAAAACACGAAAATAGCCATGATTACAACAATGGGAGTATATACAACACATGCAGATGCTGACAACGCTATCACGGAACTGAAATCATTCGGTATTCCAAACGACGACATTTCATATATCTATACTGATAACAAAGGAGACATTAAGGATGATCAAACAGGGGAGAAAGTGGGGGATGGTGCAGCCACCGGAGCCACTACTGGTGCCATTATTGGGGCTATCGCGGGCTTTGTCGTGGCCAATGGCATTTTGCCGGGGTTGGGTACGCTGATCGTGGCCGGTCCGTTGGCGACAGCTTTGGGCTTCACCGGCGCGGCAGCTACCACGGTAGCGGGCGGTATGACCGGTGCTGTCGCCGGAGGATTGATCGGGGCACTCACCGGCATGGGGGTAAATGATGAAGATGCAAAACTGTATCAACAGTTAGTAGCGCGCGGTGATATTTTGGTCATTACACACTCCGACACTGAAGGGGTGATGGATGTCTTTGAACGAACAAATGCCATGGAAATCCGTGAATATCACGACTAACATTATTTCAAAAAGAGTGCGGCAGTTTCGATTCTTATATCTGGCAATTCACCGATCAAAATAATATGAGTAAGGATCTCAAGAAACGAGGGTTCACCTTTGTCGGCCCCACTATTTGCTACGCCTTCATGCAAGCCATTGGCATCGTACACGACCATTCTAAAGAGTGTTTTAGGTATAGGGCTTAAAGGGTTTATTGTTATACTAAAAGAATGCATTACCCATGGTGGCAAATCATTTTTTTCGCAATCGGTATTATTACCTTCATCGCCGCTATTGCCGTCTTGTTTTTTCCTATTGCGGCCGGTCCGGAGGATATAACGTGCACGGCGGATTGTCCGCCCGTCGAGAGCCCTGATTTCCTGAAAATACTCGCCACATTTCTCAATTGTCCGATCAGTCACGGCGGTCAAATCAAAATTCTCAATAACGGTGACGAATTTTTGGAAGCATTGCTCAACGATTTTACTCATGCTGAACACTCCATTAACCTGATGGCCTACATCTGGGAAGACGGTGACATGAGTGATCGGTTGCTGTCAGCCTTAACAAAAAAACTGCAAGAAGGAGTGACAGTGCGCGTGATGCTTGATGCCTTCGGGGCCCTGCATTCACCAAGGGCGAAATTCAGTGAGTTTAAAAAAATGGGCGGCAAGGTGGGAATATTTCATGCGCTCAGTATTGCACCATGGAACCTCTCACATACCCACAAGCGCAATCACCGGCGCGCAATCACCATCGATGGACGGATAGGATACCTCGGGGGTATTGCCGTAGCCGATAAATGGCTGGGCAATGCCGCAAACAAAGGCCAGTGGCGCGACATGATGTTTCGTGTCGTCGGCACTATGGCGCTGTCGGTACAGGGCGCTTTTGCGGAGTTGTGGACGGGCAAGACAGGGGAGTTATTGACTGATCCTGATTCGTTTCCTGTCACGGAAAATGAGGATACTTCCGTCACGTATGTGCCGCTCTTCAGTTCACCCATCCGCGATACACTGTTGCTGGAAAAATTTTTATATGTTTCATTTCTTGGTGCCCGCCAGAGGATTTATATTACCTCTCCGTACTTTTTACCTGATAAGGCATTGCGGAGGTTACTGCAACAAAAAGCGTCGGAGGGAGTAGACGTCCGCATCTTGATTCCCAATAAACTGAATGATACGCCGGAGGTGCATTATGCCAGTCGATTTTTTTACAAACGTTTGATGGAGGCCGGTATCAAGCTATACGAATATCAACCATGCTTCATTCATAGTAAGTACAGCGCCATTGATGGTCAGTGGGCTATTATCGGATCTGCCAATATGGATAATCGCAGCCGCAAAATAAATGCCGAGTTTGTCTTCGGCGTAGCCAATGCCGATTTTACCAAGAAAATCGAACAGACCTTTTTTACAGACTGTACCAAGGCTGACGAAATAGCAATGGAAGAATGGGTTCACCGCTCCCTCTGGAATCGTTTGCGCGAACTCTTCGCACAACTCTTCATCAAGCAGTACTGACCCTTACCGTTTTCATTGACTTCTTTTATAAAAATGGTAATATAAAAGAAAAAATATGAAAAAACTAGCGGATGAGATTGCTTCTTTTAAAGCTAAAAATCGGTGCGGCACCCCTGACACCATGAGTGCGCGCGAATGGGCGGAATGGTTTCTGGAAATTCACCGCTTTTACACAAAAGTGTTTTTGGAAAACAAAAAAAGATTTTATTGCCCGCAGACGCTCCGCGGCATTCTCTGTCCTTCGGGACAAAAAGTTTGCCAAAGGATTGAGTGGGAAGGAATGACGGGGCCTGACCACGTAGGGGAAAAAACCAGGATGACGCTTTTATTGACTGTGCAGAGGACCTCCTACCTCACGAAAGTAGTAACAATGGATGAATGGGGGAAGGTCTTGATATGCGAGGTCTCATACAAAAAGGCAATTCCGGAAAATGAGGATCTCACGCCGATCTCCACTTCTCTCTACTGTTTGGTATTAGTTCCTTCAATGAAAGACCTCGTTGGCGCCATTGACCTTTCCACTTCCGAGAAGCTGACTTTACGGAATAGTGGTGATACATTGATCCGCAACCTGCATGCCGTGGTTACTGATAGTGTTGAAAAACTGCTATCACAGGAGTCGGGAAGACCTTTTACTTTTCTTACCCAATCAATGCACAGGGAAATCACCCGCTACCATTTGAATTAAACGCGTTAAAAATTAAAAAGCCATCTTTATTATATAAAGATGGCTTTTATTATTTTAGTAGTTTTGCTTAGTAAACACCACGACCGGAGGTGGGGGGTGGTGACGGGTAAAGCCCCATTTACTGCTGAACGCAAATTCCTTGATTTTAAAAGAATCCACTGATCGGAAAGGGTAGTAGAAGCCGCGACACGAGTGCAAGCCGAGATGTCCCATGGAAGTAAACCTATCACCGATAATCACTCTCACTTCCTTGGAAGGCTCCCACGGCAAGAGCGGGTAATGGTCAACGAA
>JAQBRM010000010.1 GCA_028286485.1 Candidatus Nomurabacteria bacterium | reverse complement strand
TCGTGTTCCCATATTCTAAGAACCTTCCATCCACGGCTTCTTAAAAACCTTACATTCTTTCTGTCCCTCCGCATGTTATCTTCTATTTTCGCCAGCCAATATGGATTTAACTTGCTTTTTCGCTCATGAAATTTCCAACCATGCCAAAAATCCCCGTCAATTAATACAGCTATCTTTTTCCTAGGAATCGCAATATCTGGCTTACCACGTATTCGTCCGTAATGCTTCTGAAAGTAAATCTCCTCTTGCCTTAGAAACTTGAATACCAAGAGTTCTATCTTCGTGTTCTTGCCTTTGATGAGGCCCATAATCTCGCTTCTTTTCTCTTTTGTAAATACGTCCGCCAAGAAGCTAATTATACCTTCTCTTTTCCAAGCCCTCAACAATATCTTCAATCTACCCTTTCGTTTCAGAGAAATGTAGATGCTTTTTATTTTAACCCCTTCGCGGAAATCACCGCCCGTGCCAGACGCAGCTGGTCAAAGGTGTATTTGCCGTCGAGGTGGTTGAAGACCGGCGACAGGAGGGTGGTGTCGCAGGTGGTGAAAGCAGCGGTGATGGCAGGCAGGGCTTTTTCCAATTTCGGATCTATCAGGTAGGAAATGGTGTCGTAGGAAAGTTTCTTTAGAATGATCAGCTTTTCCAGATGATCGAGTACGGTCGCCATGACCAACTTGCGCTCCTTGGCAATATCTTTCAAGGGCTTCCGCTCCAAGACCAGCTCCAGCGTGAGCTGCAACGTGTCTTTTTTCTCTGGTTTTCCCAACGAAATTTTCTTGGCGTCCATCGTGCCGCCGGAAGAGAGGATAAAGTTCTTATGCATGGCTGCCACTTGTTCAGTTTCCAAGCGTGCAAACGCCGCCTGCGCTGACTCTGACTGTTCGTGAAAATGAACATCTTGCTGCAGAATGCGCGGATGGACTTGAAACGTTTGTTCATTCCAGCCGGCCAAATACAAGCCGCTCAAGGTGCGGACACGCGACAGAGCCACATAGCCTTGGCCATATTCAAAAACTTGGCGCAAATCCATCATGGCACTGTCCAATGATAGGCCTTGGCTTTTGTGAATGGTAATGGCCCAGGCCAAGCGCAATGGCACTTGGGTGATGGATGCTTTGATTTTGCCGTCCTCTTCAATACTCCAATCCATCGGTTCAATGGTCAGTTCTTCACCATCCTTGGTTTGAATGATCGGATACTTGCTGCCCGGTTCAAAGCGCACGATCGTGCCGGTCGTACCATTCACAAAACCTTTCTGCGTATTGTTTTTCGTACACATCACCACCGCGCCGATTTTCAAATCCAATAGTTCCGGCGATAGACAGCCCTTTTTCAAACTGGCCACCAATGTTTCCGATCCCTTGCTATGCATGGTGTACGTATTGGTCGGACCTTCAATACTATACAGCGCTTGCGTGTTAAGCGTGTCGACATCCGCATTGTGCGCAAAGAGTCGTGTCATGTTTTCCAACAATTCAAATGAATTTTCTTCGGTCACCATGCGCTTCTCCAAATGAATCATATGATCATCCATGCGCTCATTGCGGCGAATGGCGGAGAGCAGTGCCAGAAATTCCTGATCGCTCTGGCGATGCTGCTCGGTCAGATAGCAGACCAACGGCTTCATGACAGACCAGACCTTGGCTTCGAATGCGAACGGCACCATTTCCTCATTGCGGGTAATCGGTGGCAGCTGGAAGAAGTCTCCCACCAAGACCACCTGCATGCCGCCGAACGGTTCTTCGCGCTGCTTGATGGTCTTGCACACCGCATCAATCATATCGAGTGTAAAACCGTCGATCATGGAGATTTCATCAATGATCAATACTTTCGTTTTCTGAATGCGGCGCACCAAATACTCGATGGTCGTCATCTTGTCCAAATCATACGGCGACAAGCTTTTGCGGATGCCGATACCGCTCCATGAGTGAATGGTTTGGCCGTGAATATGCGTGGCGGCAATGCCGGTCGAAGCGGTAATAGCAGGTTCAATGCCGTGCTGGCGCAGATAGGCCACATAGGCATTAATAGTATGCGTTTTGCCCGCTCCCGGCTCCCCTGTCAGAAAGACATTGGCTCCTGTTTTCATTATGGTCAGGGCTTGGTTTTGTGTCATCAGGTATTGATTGTAGCATTAGAAGCGGGTTTTAATAATGAGGGCGATAATAAGGCAGCCGATCAGTATCATCATGACCAGTAAACCATTTTTAATAGGTACTGCTGGGGAGGAAGCCAGTAGGCGATTGGATAATGCATTGCCCTGTTGTGTTGTGGAGTCTTGTTGTCGAAGAATACTGTCAGCAGGAGTATTGCCGTCCGATGAGGCAATAGAGTCGGTCGTATTAGGAGCAGTATCGGGTAGTGTGATAGCACTATCGGAAGGGTCAGGTGGAATATCCGTATCAGTGGGCGGCACAGTACTGCTATCCGGCGTAATATCAGGAGTGTCATCCAAACTGTCGATGGTATCCGTATCGGCAGAAATATCGGCAGTGGAGGGAGTGGTAATAATGGTGGTATTGGTGGTGTAGTAATTTATAGCAGGTGTTTGTGTAGTGACCACTGGCGTGGTTGGTGGAATAGTAGTTGCAGCCGGCGTTTCCACTGTAGAAGCGGCCGGTACGACAAGCTGCCGGATATTTTCCACATTACCCGCTTTATCCATCGAAAGAAATTGCACCGTAGTACCGGCTTTTATTTTGAAAGGATTGGTATAAGTATTCCAATGGATAGTGTCTATTGAGTACTTCGTATTGAGTACGCCGGCATTCTCATCGGATGCCGACAAGGTCACGGTATCATCATTCAGCACCGCAGTAGTGATCGGTGGGGTAGCATCTTTGGCTTGATTGGTAGTGGTTAATACGGCAGAAGGCTTGATGATGTCATCAGCAATACCGTCGCCATCATTATCCATGCTGATCGTGTAATCATCGGCGTTGGGGGCAATAATAACAGTACCGATAGCGTTAGTACTCGCAAGTGGTACGGCCTGAAAATATGTTTCGTGATTGATCGTATCATCATTGCCACTATGACTGATGTACATATCGTATGAACCGATTGCTTGCGCGTGATTAATAACGGTATAGGTAGGGCCAGTCGGCAGAAACGCAAACTTCTCATCACCGATCATTTCATATTCAACATTGGGAATACCGTATTCGGTATCACCACTGGCCGTCGGTCCGGTATGCCTGCCTTGATCATCGTAAATATCCAATGTCACTGGACTGTGTACCTCCACAATCTCACCCGATAGATTGCAACTGGCCGTAGTGGGAGAAAGGCCGATGTCGTTACTGATACCCACATTATTTAATATATCCACAATGCCTTTCTCTACCGATGCAACGGATGGCAACGTGCCATGAGAACCGGCCGTGAAGTAATAGTTGGTTGCGCCATTCCCGGCATTGGCACTATTCATCGGCACTACTCCGTCCCCTGCTCCGTAGGATAAGCGATGCTCCGGTACCAATTTCAACCCTGTCAGTGTCAGTGATTCTTCTTGGGTCAGGGAAAAGCCGCTAATGGTTTTCGTCGCGCCGCAACCGACAAAGTCGTAGGCGGAAAATTTTGAACCGTCCAAGTTGTCGGTGGCATCATGCAGCTTCTGAGCAAAGGAAAACATTTTTTCATTTCTGCCATCGTCGATCATTAGTTTCTCAATAGCATCTTTTACCAATGGTAGCGGTGACTGGACCATGTTGCTGATGTATGAACCGATGACATCAAAATACTTCTGGCTGGGCAGCAGCTCGTAGACTGAAGGCATATTTTGGCTGATGATTTTCACGCGGTTAGGATCAAGAATTGGTACTTGCAGGGCGCTGCCCAGAGAAAATTGAAATCCCATATTGTCCCCATACATCAATGTTTTGAATGCTTTCGGAGCGCCGAGATGCGGTACACCGATGTAAAACAAATTATCAATCGGGGCATCAGGATTTTCCGCGAGGTAATCCTTGACCAACAGTCCACCCATGCTATGCGCCATGATATTCACCTTTGTCTTGCCACTCTTGGCCAAGGCAGTGGCAATGGTATTTTTTAATAGAGACTGAGTAATCGTATTACTCAAGCGCCAGTCATAGGGCAGCACGAATAAGTTGGTACCTTCGGTATAGCCGTTTTTTGTCAGCGTATCAATCATCGTTTGAAAGACATCAGTCGATGCAACCGAGCGAATGATATCCCCCACGACCATCGGCCGCACTGTACTTTGCGTACCGCCCGTTAATAATTCCAAGGCATTCAAGAATCCGTCCGTCGGACTAAGTGCCATTTGGGCAATGTTCGGCCATATCTGGCTTTTATCTCCATACCCTTTCGACAAAAATGATCCGGTAATGCCCGGCACTATGATGATAGGATTGTGTTCGGGTGGTGCTGCCATACCGGTCCACGGCCGATACACTACCTCTGTGGTAGTGGTGGCGGTAATGCTCGTACCGGTGCCGCCCGGATTGGAAGCAATGGTCGGTCCACTGGGATTGCCCCATGAATTATTGATCAGAATGGTTTTCGGCATGTCTTTCAACACCACTCCCGTGCCATCATCGTGGAAATTATTTTTTGATATGTTTGTCACAATAGCATCGGTGAAGTTCAATGCGCCGCCACTGTTTTCTATCTCACTATTTGTCAAAATAATGCCGCTGGGACCGCTGACAGCATCATTGGTGCTGGCAATGCCGGTAGTGGTGCAATGATTGAGCGTCAGCGTATCCGCCGTCAATGAAGAATTTTGTGAGACAGCGATACAGGTGGCGGCGCCGGTAATATGGATATCGCTCATGGCAGCCGGTGTCTGGTCATGGATTTCAACCGCTATGCCGCTGGTATTAATACCGCTAAGCGTAGCGTGATTGGTAGTGAACTGGCCGCCATCATATACCTTGAACGCTTGGTAGACATCCGTCATGGTGATGTAGTTGGCAGTGAGGATTGACTGGGCACTGAATTCCATGGCAGGCCCCGCTACGGTAGCAAAATCAATATGACTGACGGTGAGATTGCTCTGAGTACCCGCCATGCCGCTGCACGTGTTGCGAAAACGCACATACTGCATTGAAACTTTGTCCGTCTGATGAAACGTCATGACCGGCTTATGGGTGGGACACACTCCGTCACCATACATGATGATGGGATCATCGGCCGTACCGACCGCGGTCAATGTGCCGTCGACTTCCACTCCTTCTCCGTCTTTTATAAAAACAGTGACACCGGCGCCAATAAAAAGTGATCCGTTTTTTGATACCGTAGCGGTCGGAATATAATACTCACCGTCAGTGGAATCCAACTTCATGGTTTCTCCGGAAAGAATACCGCCGCCCAGCTCCCAGCCCTTGAATGAGCTGCCGCTAAAAACAGTATTTGCATGAGTGAAACTGCCATGAAAATCCCACTGCGCGGGCATGCGCACATTGCTGAAACTGCTGTCAGAAAGTTTCAAACTGCCGCGTGCTCCCATTATGCCGATATCACAATCAGTGAAGGCGGCATGATCGACAACGGCGGCCGAGTCATGATCGGCAATCATGCAAGATGTGCCGTTGCTGACATCAATATAAGAAAGCCTGCTCGTGGAACCGCTGCCGAAAAGAAAGCCGTTGTGTTTTGGAACAGGAACATCAATGCTCGGAGCACTGACTTGAGGGCTTTGCGATACATCAACGGGAATAAACGGCGGGGGTACGCCGCCCGTCACCACCACATGGTTGGCGGGGGTACCTTGTACGATAAGCGTGCCGTTGACGCGCAGATGAGAGCCTTCCGTAAAAAGCAAATGGGTGCCCGCAGGAATGGTCAGTGTGGCACTCGGAAAAACAGTAACATCACCATCGACTTGATATATAATGGTGGGATCAAGGGTAATATCATGCAGGGTATTATAGAGCGGTACATCATACGCATATGCCGGCATGGGAGCAGCCAGTCCGCGAATAAAAAAAATTATTATGATAATAAAAAACGCTTTGGGTGGGAATAAATATTTCATTCCCTATGTATAGCAATTCAACCCTCAAGAACAGCTAAAGAAAAGTTCAATTTTTATTAAAAATATATTCGCAGGATATCCCAACCGGTGCGGTGTAGTTCGAATGGTGGAATTTGAGCATCAATGGAAGGTGCCGGTGGGATAATAGTAGCAGAAGAAGTAGCACCAGGAGTGCTGACAGCACTGGTGCGGAAGACGGTGAAATTCATACCATTGGTGGCAACAGGCGATGGTACGGCGAGCGCGGTATTGGTAGGCACATCCAGCAAGTTCAGCATTTGCGGATTGGTTTGTGCCAGAGAAATACGCTGACCGTTTTGGACAGCGGTGGCACCCGTAAAGGTCACCGGGGTAAAGCCTGATAAATCAGAGAATGTTTGATTAACAAGTGGGCGCTCTTGTATCCATTCAGCTGAAGAAAGAGAAGAATGATACGTCACCGTTTTTTCAAATTGTTGCTTGGTAGACCAAGCCGCTACTGTTCGCTACTTCATACACCCCGGCTTGAATAATATCGGGAGTGGTGCGGCCACCAATACCGACCCATGTGGCATTGGAAGTCAGCATAGTGGAAGGCGTAAGCGCCGGAACAATCCACGTACCACTGACACCGGTATAGGCGCCATTTTGCGCGACATAGCCCGCCCAGTTTGAAGAGATGGTTGGAGCAGTATCAGCCAATGCCACACTGTGGCCTAAAAATAGCGCAAAAATGAACGCAATGGATGACACCGCGGCTTTTAAACTAAATGATTTCATACCTATATATACGTTTACAGCCCCCAATTCTTCCATCTCTATACCATGCCGTAAATACGCGCCAAGGTTATTTCTTTGCCCAAAATACCGGCCAATTCAAACGGATCAGGAGACTTTTCCTTGCCCGATAATGCCACGCGCAGCGGCCACAAGACATTTCCCTTCCCTTCCTGCTCGGCATACGGAGTGAGCGTATTTTTTACATTCTCATAATTCCAGTCAGTCAGCGATTCCAATAGTTCACCTGCATGCTTTAAATATATTTTTGTTTTTTGCAATCCCTCGGGATCATCTTTCAATGTTTTCCATACCAGCATCTTTTCGTCAATAGTTGGGTTATTGAAAAAATAATCAAACTCGCCGACGGCAAACAATTCGCTGATGTCGGAGAATTTCTCAATACGATCCCGCAACAGCTGTTCCAGTTTTTTCAACATATCATTGTTGTGGTACTCATTCGGTACAAATGACAATGCATGCTGCCAAAACATTTCCGAAGAAAGTTTTTTAATGTACTCGCGGTTGAACCAGTTCAATTTTTCCGCATTAAATATTGCCGGGGATTTTTGTACTTTTGAAAGTTCAAATGCTGTAATCAATTCCTCCTTACTGAATAATTCTTGCTCCGTACCCGGATTCCATCCTACCATTGCCACCATATTCAAAAGCGCTTCAGGCAAGTACCCCAAATCGCGGTATTCGGTAACAGCTAATGCGCCTTTTCTTTTGGAAAGTTTTTGCTTATCAAGACCGAGCACTAACGGCAAATGAGCATAGATCGGGGTCGGTGCTCCGATAGCGCGTTGAATGAGAATCTGACGAGGGGTATTGGAAACATGATCTTCGCCGCGCACGACGTGTGTTACGCCTGCATCAAAATCATCCACCACTACCGCCAAATGAAATAACGGTTCTGTGATATTTTTTGCAATGACAAAATCACCCAAGTCAGTAGTGTTCATCGTAACAGTGCCTTTGATTTCATCATGGAAAGAAATATCCACATTGGGATTTTTGAAGCGAATGATTTCTTTTATAATTCCCGATCCGTCTTTGGCTGCTTCTTTTGAAATATACGCATGCCCGTCAGCAATCAGCTGCTCCAATACTGCCTGATGACGTGCCACATTTTCCGACTGACGCACAAAGACATCGTATTCCAAGCCAAGCCACTGCAGGCTTTCTAGAATATTGTCCTCATACTCTTTCTTTGAACGTTCTTTATCGGTATCTTCAATACGAAGGACGAATGTACCGCCATGCTTTCGGGCATATAAATAAGAAAAAATAGCGGTGCGATAAGCTCCTGAGTGCAGATTGCCGGTCGGGCTGGGCGCAAAGCGGGTGACGACATTCGTTTTTTCCATGTATCTATAATACCATAGTTCATCACTGCATTGACGATATGACAATAAAGTTTTATAGTAAAAGAAAACCTCAGATCATGGAGCACCTTATCATTTTCATCCTCGCAGTAATAGTTGCTGCGGGCTTGGTTTACCACCTCACACTTAGTGTAATAATGTGGGAGAATAACAACCCCCAATATCGCTCTTATTATTATGTATATCCGATACCTCTCTGGATAGCGGCCCTTATTGCGCTACTCTTCGTAGTATGGGATATGGCATTCTTTGTAACAGATCATGGAAATACGATCTTTTCACCTGAATGGATCGTATTCATGGTAATAGTTATTCCGGCTGACATGGCTATTACGCGTGATTTTTTTATTGATGTAGCTGACATGTTTAAAAAAATTACCACTAAGGAAACTTAGTAAAGACAAAAGTAAAACAATAGCCGCCGCACCAAAGGTGCGGCGGCTATTTTATTTCCCCGATTTCTTACTTCCCCCTGCTCCATTCGTACAGCACGACGGAGGCGGCCACTGAAGCATTCAATGACTCGCATTCCGGATTCATCGGGATGGTCAGCTTCACATCGCAGAGCTCCAATGTCTTTTCCCGGATGCCGGTAGATTCATTGCCGACAATAAAAAGAGTTGGTGTATCAAAGACCGCTTTGTTTAAATTCGTATCGCCATTCATGACCAAGCCATAGCTCCACATGTGTTTCTCTTGCAACAATCGCACCGTTTGATTGACGTTGCCGATTTTGACAATGGGAATACGGAAGACCATGCCGGCCGATGTCTTGATCACGGTGCCGGTG
>JAQBRM010000017.1 GCA_028286485.1 Candidatus Nomurabacteria bacterium | reverse complement strand
GACCGGTAGCGGAGTTGCGGGAAATATTTACAAACATCGCTTCCTCCATGTCCTTACGAGCTTTAAGGTATGCGCGGATGGCATCCTTGGCTTCATCGGAAAGAAATACTACCCGGACCTTCTCACCCTTTCCTCGGATGGAGAATTCATCACGCGAAAGATCGAGATCGCGATTGAGCGAGCAGAGTTCCGCCAAACGCAGGCCGGTAGAGAAAAATAATTCCAACAATGCCTTATCGCGTAACGCTTTCACAGGTGAGCCATCTTTGCTGGCTGACATTTTATTATCAGGAGCTTTCAATAAACGATGCAATTCGTCAGTGGAAATAAGATCCAAATCTCTGGCACCGACTTTGGCCAATTCAATAACATCCGGACTGACGGCGGAAATATTAATCTTTTTCAAGTACTTCAAGAAGGACCGGAGTGCGATCATGTAGTAGTTCTGCGTGGTTTTCTTCATCGTGGCACTACCTTGGCCTTTGACTTTCACTCCCGGAGCACGGTTGAGCTTGATACGAAATTGGCGAATGGCCGACTCGGTAATGTCAGAAAACTCCTTGATATTCATTTGATCAAAAAATTGTTGGATGTAGTGATCGTAATTTCGACTGGTCAGGGGACTGCGGCCCTTTTCTATTTCAATGTATTCCAGAAATTGCATTTTGGCGGAAGGAAGGTCCATAGTACTCATAGTATATAGTATAGAACCGTTATTTTGCGACATATCCTCATCTACCCATGCCCGCTTGCTTTTTTTACCGCTCTGTGGTATGATAACCATTATGTTAACGACCAAGAAAAAACAGGCAGTAATTAAAAAATATCAGGAACACAAGACCGACACCGGATCAAAGAACGTCCAGGTCGCTATGTTGACCGAACGTATCGAGGTTTTAGCCGATCATTTGAAGAAGCACAAGAAGGATAACCACTCTCGTCGCGGACTTATCAAGATGGTAGCGGATCGTCGCGGCCACATCAAGGTACTTGAGAAAACCAGTCCTGCAAAACACAAAGCGGCGATGAAAATCATCAAAGGCTAATAAGGGTGTATACTCTATAGATGGCAGTAATAAAACAAAAAGATCAACGAGTGGGTATTTTCATTGATACCCAGAACCTTTACCATACGGCAAAGAATTTATATAAGCGAAAAGTCAATTTCACCAATGTAGTCAAAGATGTATTGTGCGGGCGTGTACTAATCCGCTCAATCGCATACGTCATTACTACCGAGAATGAGGACGAGAAGGCATTTTTGAGCGCACTGACAAAAGCAGGGATTGAAACCAAGTCCAAAGACCTGCAAATTTTCTATGATGGCAGCAAGAAAGCCGATTGGGATATTGGCTTGGCCATTGATGCGGTATCAATGGCGCCAAAACTCGACGCTATCATTATAGTATCGGGTGATGGGGACTTCGTACCATTGTGTAACTACTTGCGATACCACCATGGTGTACAGGTTGAAGCCGCAACGTTTGGTAAGTCTGCTTCCGCGGCATTAAAAGAGGTGGTGGATGAATTCGTGGATCTCTCCGCCAATCCCAAGAAATATTTAATCGGGTACTAATTCCATGGAGCCTGAACATCTTCAGCCAGCACAAAATACTGCTCCTGTCCCGCCCGTTACACCCACTACGCCTCCGGTAGAGGAGCGGCCTTTTGTTCATACCTATCAGGATGACTTGGCGCAGGCTATGGATGTAACCGAAGCACCGGTGGTGCAGGCCATGCTGGCAGATGCACGGGAACGCGAAGTGCTTGCCGTAGAAGAAGTAACAGAGCGTCGCGAACGAAAATGGTATGGCATTACCGGCATACTACTCATTCTGGTGACTGTGGCGATTATCGGTTACGGCGCATACTATTATATACACTTAACCGTGCCCGTTCGCCCCGCGGCTTCTGTGGGGGTATTTCCCACCACTGATAACATCGTAACAGGAGGTACCTCTATTGATAAGGTCCTTGCCAATCTCGGTACCTCCACTCCACTGCCGACAGGTAAACCAATTCTTATAAATCTGGTGAATGACGATCAAACCAACACACTGCTCTCAAACAGTCAGTTTTATTCATTCATTGATGCGACCGTACCCGAGCCGCTCCAAGCCAGTATTAGTGTTGCGCGTTTAGGAGCACTCAATACCGGCACAGCGGTGATCCCTTTTATTATTGCCTCTGTATCTGATGCAATAAAAGCTCAGAAAGAACTTACGAATGATGAGCTTAGTTTGGTACAAATGTTTGCTCCTGCGCTGGGTATTGATGCCACCACGGCCCAGCAAGCAGCCGGACAAGCATTTCAAAGCCAATATTTTTATAATATTCCGGTACGTGCCGTTATAAGTACAACTACTACCGCCCCCCAAACACCGGTCTTTTTATATGGATACGTTGGCAATAATGTTGTCGTTATCACCACCCAACCAGAGGTGCTCAAGGCTGTATATGATGCCGTTATCAACCAGCATTAATCAACACGCCGCGGGGTTGTGCTTTTGCTCTACCATGCTAGTATACGGGGTATGATTAATACGCATCATTTTAAAGAGAAACTGGAAGTTGAGAAAAAGAGCCTTGAGGAAGAGCTGGGCCAGATTGCTATTTTCAATACCGAAACGAATATCTGGGAAGCTACTCCTGACAAGGAAATGATGGGTGAAATTGATGACAATGACGCCGCCGATCGTTTCGAGGATTTCGAGGAACGCAGCGGCATGACCACGACATTGCAAACCCGCTTGTCCGATGTCAATCGCGCATTGGCAAAAATCGAAAACGGTACCTATGGTCTCTGTGAAGTTTCCAACGACCCAATCGAGGAAGACCGTCTTGAAGCCAACCCTGCTGCTCGCACCAACAAAGCGCACATGAACGACTAAATATCCTCTTTAGTTTTTCTTGAACATGAAAATGCCATACTGACCGTATGGCATTTTCTAAAATTCAAAGCGCGCAGCTCACAGGGCTAAATGCCGTGGGTGTAACCATCGAAACCGATATCAGTCGGGGATTGTATATGTTCCAAATTGTCGGATTACCGGACAAGGCAGTGGAGGAATCACGCGAACGGGTCATTAGTGCATTGCGGAATAGCCTTGGGAAAAACCCCAAAGCCGAGAATCATAAGGTGATAGTGAGTTTGTCACCAGCGGATTTGAAAAAAGAAGGTTCGTATTTCGACGTGGCTATTGCATTGGGATATCTCACAGCCACAGAAACACTGACCTTTGATGCCACTAATAAAGTATTCGTCGGGGAGCTGGGGTTGAATGGTGACGTGCGTCCCATTCGCGGCTTGCTCTCCATTGCGCAGTGGGCCAAGCGAAATGGCATACAAGAACTATATATTCCGGAAGGGAATGTTATAGAAGCGAATTTGGTGGAAGGAATAACATTTTTTATCATGCCGACACTAAGTGCCCTCGTGGATCATTTAACAGGCAAGACCATCCTTGCTACCACTGAGAATGCTATTCGTATCAGCACCCATCAGGAGCCGACGGTAGACTTCGGTGATGTGAAAGGACAGCTGGTAGCAAAGCGCGCGTTGACTATTGCCGCGGCCGGTGGGCACAACATCGTATTGTATGGGCCGCCTGGTACCGGCAAGACGATGCTGGCCAAAGCTTTTCATGGCATCCTGCCGCCACTTTCCACCCAACATTTCTTGGAAGTTGCCACTATTTATTCCAGTATCGGCCTTATTCATGATGCCATCAGTGGCACCGCGCCGTTGCGCAGTCCGCATCACAGCGCGTCACATGTGGCTATTATCGGCGGCGGTTCCAATATCCGTCCCGGAGATATTACGTTGGCGCATCGCGGAGTATTGTACTTGGATGAATTTCCGGAATTTGATCGTCGGGTTATTGAAGCATTGCGGGAACCGTTGGAGGAGGGCAGTATTACGGTGGCGCGTGCGCGGGGAAGCGTACGCTTCCCCGCGCAGTTCATCCTCCTCGCCGCCATGAATCCCTGCCCCTGCGGCTATCGCGGCAGCATGATTAAGAATTGCAGCTGCTCCGGCTCAGAGCTGGCTCGCTACACCAAGAAACTTTCCGGACCTATCATGGATCGTATTGACCTGTGGGTACCGGTGCAGCACATTGAATATGAGACCTTGCATGAGATAGGCAACAATAAGGAAAGCGCCCGTGTGCAACATACCGTGCAGCAACTTCGCGATGTACAGTATGAGCGAGCGCATAAGCTCAACAGTGCGTTTTCTTCCCAAGAAGTGCAGACCAAAAGCAAACTGACCGATAGCGCGAAAAAACAATTACAGCAATTCGCCGAAAAATTAAAGCTTTCGCCGCGCTCTTATTTACGAACCATCAAGGTTTCGCGTACCATTGCCGACCTCGATCATTCCGACACGATTGAAGAGCGCCATATTCTCGAAGCATTACAGTATCGCCCCAAGTTGGAATAAAAATATTAAATAGTGTAGGTAGTACCGAGTATGTCGTTGGCCCATGGGTTGGTTGCACCACGAACTTCGAAGTGGAGATGGGGGCCGGTACTTTCACCGGTATTGCCGGACAGTGCAATCGGTTCACCCTGGTGTACCATTGCACCCAATGTTGTCGTTACTTGTGAAAGATGGGCATACAGTGTTTGCGTGCCGTTGGGATGCAAGATAACAATGTAGTTACCGTACCCACCGTTATATCCTCCATTATCCATCGCGACGATCACTATCCCGTTGGCAGCCGCCTGTACCGTACTGCCCTTGGGAGCAGACATGTCTACTGCATTTACATCGTGAAGGCCCTGACTTAATTTTCCAGCAATAGGTTGAGCGTAGTACCCGCGAACATTAGCCGCCGGTACGGAATATTGCGTAGATGAAGGCGGAGTAACAGTGATGAAATAGCTATCAGTGTTAACAGGATTGGTCACCATTAGTGTACTGACGGATGGAGTTTGCGTGCCCGCCCATAAGGCAATTTCCGCCGAGGCAGCGTCATCATTTGCAGCCAATCCGTTATTTACTTGATTGGTAATAATGGAAACAGTACGGGCAGAAATTGCTGCTGCTTTAACCTTTTTTGTTGTTTTACTTTTACTCTTACTCAAAATGACTTTGCTTTTTTTAGTAGAAGTTTTTTTCGTGGAGCTTTTTGCAGTAGTGGTGTGTGCAGTAGAGGAGGTCGCTTTTTTTACTGAGGTTTTTACCGCAGTTTTGGTGGCCGCCGAAGCAGTTCCCACACTAAGCGTGAGAATCATAAGCGGTATGACAAGGAATCGCGTGCGTTTCCTTGGTGTGTCGATAGGTACCATAGTTACAAAGAGTAATGATATCAAAAAAAGAAGCAAAAAAATCATTTCACACTGAATAAAAAGTTGCGTCAATAGATTTTTGGCAAAAAATACTTGTAATTGCATTCCATTGACACTTTGATGATTTCTTTTTTAATTTTTGAGGCTTATGCCATATATATCTGTTACACTGAGCAGTATGCAATTTCTCGAAGGATTAAATGATGCGCAAAAAAAGGCAGTATTATCAACGGATGGACCGCTTTTGATCGTGGCGGGGGCGGGGGCGGGCAAGACTAAAACCATTGTTCATCGCATGTGCCACCTCATCGAAAATGGCGTTGCGCCCTCCCAAATCCTCGCTGTCACCTTTACCAACAAGGCTGCAAAGGAAATGCGCGAGCGTACCATCGCCCAAATACAACACATCCCCGCCGCGCTTCGTGAAGGCACCGCCCCGTTCGTTAGTACGTTTCATAGTCTGGGAGTTTTTTTATTGCGAAAGTTCGGCGCCTATGACGGAATGGTGAAACGATTCACTATTCTGGATGATAGTGACAGCATGTCACTCATCAAGGAGTCCTTGCAATACTTCGGGCTCGATCCGAAACAAAATGAACCCCGCAGCATCCGTTCGCTTATCAGTCGTTCCGCCAACGCATTACTTACACCGGATAATTTACTGAGCGAGAGCAATCCCCACTACCGACTCACGGGGCAAGTATGGAAACGTTACACCGCCTTGAAGAAGGAACAGAAGGCATTGGACTTCGATGACTTGCTGTTGGAGACGGTGAAACTGCTGGAGGAAAATGAAATTGCGCGCACGTGGTGTCACGACACATGGCACTACATTCATATCGATGAGTATCAAGACACCAATGAAGTGCAGTATCGCATTGCGCGCGCCTTGGCCGGTGATCGCAAAAATCTCTGCGTAGTCGGCGACTCCGATCAAAGCATTTATTCTTGGCGCGGCGCGAACATTAAAAATATCTTGGAGTTCGAACATGACTATCCGGAAGCGACTGTCGTATTGCTGGAAGAAAATTATCGCTCAACCAAAACAGTGATCGCTGCCGCCAATGAAATTGTAAATAAAAATACCTATCGCACGCCGAAACAATTATTCACCAACAATGCCGATGGTGATCTTATTTCCGTATACGCGGCCTATGATGAAAATGATGAAGCAAAGTTTATTGTTGAGCGCTGTATTGAACAAATAGATAGCGGAGTAGCGCCGGATGATATCGCTATTTTATTTCGTACCAACTTCCAGTCACGCGCATTGGAAGAAGCCTTTCTGTCATACGGCATTCCGTACCAAGTGTTAGGTGTGCGATTCTTTGAACGCCGAGAGGTGAAGGATGTCTTGTCATATATCCGCGCGGCCCAAAATCCCGATAGCCTGATTGATATCAAGCGCACTATCAATACTCCCGTGCGCGGCATCGGCAAGGTCACCATTGCGAATTTATTCACCCATGGACAGGAGTCACTATCCGGCAAGGCGGCAGTTTCCGTAAAACAATTTTTTGAATTACTGGAGCGCATTCGGGAATTTTCTGACATTCATTCCGTATCCGAAACGATTAAATACATCATTGTTGAAAGCGGCATGCAGCGCGCATACAAAGAAGACAAAGTCGACGGGGAAGAGCGGTTGGAAAACTTGGAAGAACTCGTAACGTTGGGATTGCGTTACGATCATTTTGAGGGTGGTGAAGGATTGGAAAAATTATTGGAAGACGCCACACTAATGAGTGATCAGGATAATCTTGATAACAATGCAGCAAAGGGTGGCGTAAAGTTAATGACCATTCATGCAGCCAAGGGATTGGAGTTCGGTGTGGTATTCGTGACCGGCCTGGAGCATGGACTATTTCCACATGAACGTGATAGCAAACTAACAGGAGCGGATGCCGAGGAAGAGCGCCGCCTGATGTATGTCGCGGTCACGCGCGCGCGCAGAAAATTATATTTGACCTATGCGAGCATGCGCACCATTTTCGGCATGCGCGATGTTCGTATGCCGTCGGAATTTTTAATGGATGTACCGGATGAATACATCATGCGCGAGAGTCGCGATGGGGAAGCCGGCTTTACGGTATACTTATAGTATGAAAGCAAAGAAACATTTAGGGCAGCATTTTCTGAAGTCCTCATCCGCATTGAAAAAAATCGTTGATGTCGCCGCAGTCACTTCGAACGACACTATTCTGGAAATAGGACCCGGTACCGGAGCATTGACCGAACTACTGCTCGTCACCGCCAAAAAAGTCATTGCCATTGAAAAAGACCGCGAACTCATTCCTCTCCTTGAAGAAAAATTCGCCAAAGAAATCGCAGCGGGGAAATTACAACTCCTCGAGGCGGATATTCTAACATTTGACCCTTCACTCTTTAGACCGGGCCTCAAGAGTTATAAACTGGTGGCGAATATTCCATACTATATAACCGGGGCTATCATTGAAAAATTCCTCAGTACTGCCTGCCAGCCGGCATTAATGGTATTGCTCATTCAGAAGGAGGTGGCGGAGCGCATTATCGCCCGAGATGGCAAAGAAAGCATTCTTTCCACAGCGGTTAAAGCTTATGGTAAGCCGAAGATCATAGCCAAAGTACCGCCCGGTGCATTCGTGCCACCACCGACCGTCGACTCAGCCATCCTTTCCATAGAAGGTATTTCCCGCGATTTTTTTGTTTCCCCGCGCCATAGCTCAGGAGAAGCGGAGGCGGGCTGTGATGAAAAACTCTTTTTTGCCGTCATGAAGTCGATTTTCGGCAAAAAACGCAAGCAAATCGGCGGCAGCTTGGCCGAATTCCTCCAAAACAAAGACCTTGCACTATCGGCCTTGGCAAAAGCCGGCATTGATACCAAAACCCGACCGGAAGATATTGACCTGCAGACGTGGAAAAAACTTATACAAGCAGTGGGGAAGTAAAATTATTATAAAAAGGTACTTGGTACTTTTTAGAGACTAGGGCGACAGAAGAGAACGTTATATAATGAAAATAATGCAAAAGCACAAAAACATCAGCCTAGCCTTCATTGCTCTATCTTTTTTTGGAGTGCTATTTTTAAGGTATGCCCAAGTGCATGCTGCTGGTGGTGGGAGTCCGTTTGGCGGAAGGATTACCGCAACCACCGCTACTTCCGTGAAAACTCTGGAGAATTTAAACTATTATTGTGTTGTTCTTGGATCAACAATTAATATTGCTTCAGCCAATGGCAGTCCGACCAGTTTTTATATTCCTTCCTCTGTTAAATCATTGACGGGAACATCTCCAACAACGGGGCAAAATATTTTGGGACTTTACAATAAAATACCGACGCCGATTTTTTGCATATTCAAAGGTTATCCTGTAACGGTAATTCCAGTCTTTCTTCCCTCTATCACCTTATGGGGAACCTCCGTCTAATGAGTAGTGGTGATATGCAAAAAGGTCCCAGTAAACAATTTCTTATCCGCGGCGGCATTGCTTTAGCCATAGTCATTGTCATATTGATTTTTCAAACAAATTGGTTCAGGAGCATATTTCATAAAAAGCCCGTTGCCAAAGCACCGGTAGTGGTGGGAGATCTCATTGCCAAAGATTCCAACGGCAATGGCATTCCGGATTGGGAGGAAAAATTATGGGGATTGGATCCAACCGTTTTATATACGGACGGAAAATCAAACGTGGAGATTATCAATGAAAAGAAGGCGGCGGCGGGCATTACCGACGACTCTAACACGGGGCCGTTAAATCAAACCGATCAAATTGCCCAAAGCCTGTTCAGTCTTACCAGTGCGGTGGGACAATCAGATACTCCAAATCCTGATAGCACCATTCAAAGCGCGGCGGCCAATCTGGGCGCATCGGTACAAATCCATGCCGTAGATGATCACTATTCTTTAAAAAATATCCAGACCGTAAAAACTACCGCTCAATCCCTGCGAACCTATCAAAAATCCCTTACGGCAGTTTTAGCAACATATAATTCCAATACTGCTGATATCAATGTCGTGGTGCAAGCCTTGCAAACCGGTGATTTCAGCAGCCTGCCGCAGCTAGCAGATACGGCGGTGACGTATAGAAACTTTGCTCAAACTATCAGTCATATTCCGGTTCCTGTCGGCGCGGCCCAGTTTCAGCTGGATATCATGAACGGCTTTTACGGTATGGCGGACTCGTTTCAATACTTGGTGGAAATTCAAGACAACAGTATCGAGGGCCTTTCCGGCATTGTGGCGTATCGCAAATACGACTTGAAGCTGGAGACGGCCCTGACGAATCTACATACTTATTTCGTCCAATACGGTATACTATCTTCATAATATATGCTCAAAAGAATTAGTAGTACGCTCATATTTATATTACTTCTTGTTCCTATAAGTACGGTCCGCGTGCAAGCCGATTCCTGTATCCCTGTTACGAACGCCAATTTCAATACTTGTTGTACCAATGCCGCTACTACTGCGGAAGTAAATGCCTGCCAAGCATACTATAACAACGGGGGGGGTTCTTCTGCTCCAAACACTCCTTCGCCTTCTAATACCGTTCCCAGTATCGGAACCACTACCGGATTACAATATCAACCGCAAGTTTCCTTGCAATACGGCGCAAATAATAGCTTCGGCGGTCTTTCTTTTAAAGGAGTGGGGGCGGCTTTGGTTTCGTGTACGGGGGTAGGCAATCTTATTTCCAAATACGTAGGGTTGGGAACCGCGGCACTATCAGGACTTGTTAATAAGGGGCTTAGTGCGGCTGCGAGCGCAACATCGGGGATTCCGGTGATTAGCAGTATCACCAGTTTTTTCTCCTCTACTGTTGCTAGTTCCACCCCTGTACCCACTAGCAATACCACCTTGGACAACAAGGCAGCTTGCTTGGATGGTATTGCCTATGTGCTTTCCCAACAAGTGCTCCAGCAAATCACCAATCGCACTTTGCACTGGGCGAACACGGGCTTTAATGGCAATCCGTTGTATGTAAAAAATATTGATTCCTATTTACTTTCAATCAGAAACCAGCAGCTTAATAATTTCCTGCAAAGCAGTCAAAACAGCAATCCTATTTTCGGCAATGCCATTCGTTCAGTTATCACGCAGCAAGTGACCGGCCGTTCCGATGGTCTTTTAAATACTCCGCTCAACACTGTTCAATCCCAAAACTACAATTCCTTCGTGGGAGACTTCACCAGCGGCGGATGGGATTCATTCTTGAATCCTGCTTATAATCCGATTGGTGCCCTGTTTAATGCTACGGACAATATTGGTCAAAGCATTACTACTGCGCAACAAAATACCCAGAATGAATTGCAGCGCAACAACGGCTTCCTTGATATGAAAACATGCGTACAATATGCAAATAACGGCCAAGTTGCCAATAGTACCGTCAATGGGGCGGGCCTTAGTACTGCACCGACATGCTTAAAGTATGAGACAGTTACACCGGGATCAATTGTGGCTCAACAAGTTTCCACCATTACCAACTCTCCGACACGCCAAGCCGAGCTCGCTACGCAGTTTAATCAAGCGGTAGGATCATTCTTCGATTCATTACTTAACCAACTCTTCTCTCGCGGTCTTTCCGGCATCAAGGGTCAAGCGAACCCCGCGGACCTTGGCTTAAGCTATGGCGGCCTAGGCAGCAATGTCGTAACCGGCACTGATGGACAACCTATCGCCGGTGTTAATGATAATGTGCAGAGTATTGATGCCATTGCCGCAGCCAGCAGTGGTGGTATTGATATTAGTAAGCCACAACTATTACGCGCGGTAATACAGACCCAATATAATTATCTGAACAGAAGCAGTGACAGCCGTATGATATTTGATCGCCTCGTCCCTGATTTGGGTCAGCTGGATTATTGCGTGCCTGGTCCGAATCCGACCTGGCAAGACAGCTTGAACGCTAATGTTACTGCATACACCACTGCCGCAACGGTGACCAGCAACGGGACCGATAGCGCTATTAGTAACACTGGTCTTTCTTTATATGATAAATTCAGCACCACCACCCAACCTATAGGCAATAGAAACCTTTCCGTCCTCGCCAACCCTGATGCGAAAGGATATATGCAGGCAGTAAATAATAGTCTGCAGCAAGAAATTACGACTAAGTTCAGCCGTGACGCGATTATTGCGGCCTACGGTGCCACGGCAGCAGGAGCGGCCAATCAAAACTATGCGCAAGGAATGGCAGCCAATGCATATGACGAAGTGACTAATCTGCCAGCATTTGTTCAAAATGCCGTCACGGTTGATCAGCAGTATGCGCAAAAAATAGCCACTACTCAAGGCGATATTCAAGAACTTGAGTCGATCAATACACAAGTGCTGAAAATAGTATCTGCGGCAAAAGCCCGCTACGTGTCTCAACAAAAAGCCGCGGGAACTCCCGTTAATCAAGTATGCCTTGATGCGGCGTATGGTACCGATACTACGGCCGTAACGGGAGTGGGTCGTCAAGAATCAAACACCCCAAGCCCTGTCATCCAAGAAGGTCTTGATGCTCAAAAGTATTTCTACAATAGCTTATAATACATTTATGCAACGCATCCTTAAAATTATCCTTATCCTGCTCGCCGTCTTTTTCCTCGTACTGGGGGGGGTGTGGCTGTTGGGGCGCCACGCCGCCCAAAAAAATGGTACTACTCCGCTTAGTTTCAGGCAATTTCTTGGTCTCGGTACCAAACAAAGTACCGTGGCCCCTGCTCAGGGCACCTCGGCCACCTTCACTAGTGGACAGCCGACGGCTGGTAATGCCGGAGGCGCGGGGACCATTGGCGGGACCAACACTCTCGGCACTCCTGATAATTTTCAGGTCAGCAAATTCACTTCCAATCCTTTGTCTCCTGCAGACACCACTACTTTCACTAACAATGGCAGCATTGGTGGTCCAAATGCCTTTGGGGGCGCCGGAAACTTTGTGGCTACCGCCGGTGCGGGTACAACCCCGTTAGGCAGCAATGGTTTAAGCGGCGGCCTGAACTGCAGTGCAACAGACAGCGCCATCACCTTTACTCCCGATGAAATCACACAACTTAATGCTTTGCAGACTCGCTACAATGCGATTGCTGCCAACCTAGCGAGTAATGATGACGTAGCCACAGAACTCTCCACCTATACAAGCTACAAACTCGAGGAAGCGAAAATTGCAGAATTGCAGAATTTCTGCGCTGCAACGACGCCATTACTGAGCGATCCCGAGATGAAACGCCATGTACCGACACCGTTCTGGCACGATACCAATCAAGATAGTGAAACTTTCACTGCCGGCGGAGTAAACACCACTGCCGACGGTACCAACCCTGCGAGCGGAGAGTCTTTCCTTGAACGAATTTTACGCATTAATTTGTGGTAAAAGGCAATACAATCGTGATACACTATATAGGTGTCCGCACGCCTATTTCGTAGCATAAAAAAGACAGTCTTTCACTTTCCCAAGGCAGTGTTGCTGTCTTTTGTTTTTTTAGCAATTGTTTTTCTTACAACAACCGCTTTTGCTGACCAAAAGACAACCTTGGATTATCAGTATGCTCCCTATATTAATCTTTTTAGCGGAACAAGCGGACTCAGTAACCCTTCTGTTCAAAGTAGTACCAGCAACAACGATGCCATTGGCTTGACTTTTAATTTAAACCTAACAATCGAGCCCTCTTCTGGTGCTACTCTTAAAGATAGTTGGAACAATGTTGCTTCGTATAAAGCAGATATTTTTGTCATTAAACTGTGCCTGAATAGCGACCCCACCCAATGCTGGCTGAATGGACTACCGTGGACCATAGCCCAAAGCGGCGGCAGTCAAAACATTATTTCCGAACAATCTTCAAAGAATAATTATGTCAGCACCCAATCATTAACGGTAAGTGCATTCGCGGGAGCAGCCTCCTCTTCTGATGGGAGTGGTACCAATGGAGGAGACGAGTATAGCTATAACCCGACTTCCAAAACAGTTGTTAGTAGCAAGGGTCTTCTTTTACAAAAAGGAGTTCCGTTGACGGCTACTCTATGGTATTGCGCTAACGGAGATGGGGCAAGTGCGGTTGGTGCTTACAATAATGCAAAAGTAAAAACCACCAACCCTACCACTTTTGGTAATTTATGCGGAGGAGATAGTTATTTTCAAATTGGATCATCTGTTCCTGTTACTGTTCCCGCCGATGCAGCGACTCTGCAGCAGCAAGCAGCTGCGTCTAAACAAGCACTGGCGGGGCAATCCTCAGCCAGTTCTTCCGCGGATAATAATTTACCGAAATGTGGAGTGGTGTGGGGCCAAGAAGGTACCATCAACGGCTGTATCGCCCAAGGCATGTATTTCGCGTACGAGGCGGTGGCATGGATAGCGGGTATATTCGGCAAGCTGTTTGATTTCTTCATCGGCTATTCAGTGAGCGATACTTCCTATCGATACGGCTTCGCGGTCAGCGGTTGGAAGCTGGTGCGCGACATTTCAAATATCTTCTTCATCATCATCATGGTTTGGACCGGTTTCTCGGCCGTCTTTGACATCAACAATACCTCCATGAAGAAAGTGGTGCCCGCTCTTATCATCAATGCGTTTCTGATCAACTTCAGTCTCTTCTTCACCTACGTCGTCATCGATATTTCCAATATCAGCGCCCGTGTCTTCTATAGCCAAATGGTGGTCTGTGACAAAGTGAATATAGATTCGTCAGGCCACTGTGATCCTGCTCAAGCCAAACGAAGTCTAGGGGGCTACTGGCCACTATCGGAAAAAATCGTTTCGGCTTTCAATCCACAGCAAATATTCAGTACCAGTATCCTAACTCCGCCCAACTATACCTCTTCAACCAATAGTACCCAAGTGGCAAACTTCAGCGCCACTAATGCCGGTAATACGGCCAGTATTGTGACCGAACGAGACTATGCCAACTATTTCGGCATTGTCTGTATCATTGCCGGTGCCATCATGGTAGCGGTGGCGATAATGTTCTTCCGTGTCACGTTCCTCTTCCTAGGGCGAGTCGTTGGCCTCTATATTTGCATGATCTTTTCTCCGTTTGCATTCCTCAGTCGGGATATCCCGATGCTCGGTAAAATCAAGCAATTAAATTGGACCCAGTGGCTACAAGAGCTGGTGAATTACGCCATGTTGGCACCGATATTTATATTCTTTTTGTATATCATCTATACATTTCTCTCCAGCGACTTCGTTGCACAAATAGGGGTGGCCAAAAATCTTAGCGGTGACTTCTTTGCCACCGTCATGTCCGTTGCCATTCCGATGCTTATTATCTTCTTCATGATAAAAGCCGCCCAAAAAGCTGCTGAAGACTACTCCGGCAGCATCGGAAAAAGCATACAAAGTATCGGCAGCAGCGTGACTGGATTAGCACTTGGTGCAGCTACAGGAGGTGCATCATTTTTGGGAACCAATACTATTGGTCGGCTTGCAAACAATGTTGCGGATAGCGAACGTTTTAGAGACTGGGCGGCAAAAAGCGGACGTGTTGGAAAAATAGCATTGAAGTCTGTGGACTCTATTGGAAAAAGCAGTTTTGATGCTCGCAATACCACAGTAGGAAAAACCGCTTCCAAAGAATTGGGTATAAATCTTGATCAAAAACCCTTAGGAATTCTCGGACTTGATACCAAGGCAACCAAGGGTGGTTACCGCCAAGATCAGGAAGATAAAGTAAAAGCGGGTGAAGAATATAAAAAATTGCTTGTTACTAAGAAATCCGATGACGAGATAAAAGGCACATATAGTGAGGAAGAAATTAAAAAACGATATGATTATGATCGTAAGACGGATAAGGCACTGCAGATAAAATTAGGCCAAGCTACCCTAACAGATGATAAATGGAAGGAATGGAAGGAAGCAAAGGACACAAAAGCTAAGTATGAAAAAGCAAAGAAAGCGCTCATAAAAACCGTTCCTCCGCCCCCAGTTTACCTTACAGCAGCAGAAAGAAACCAGGCACGTACAGAAGCATATGCAACCCATGAAGAGAAAAAATCTGGAGGCCCATTTGCGACACAGGATTATTATCGAAAAGACCGTACTATTTACGTACGAAAAGGAGAAGTTATGCGTAACCCATATGCTGATGAAGAAGTATATGGAAGTCAAAACGATGCACGCAACGGCACAAATCCTATAGCAAAGGGAACAAAACTTGCTACAAAAAATGCCTGGCAAGCTTTTGAAGAATTAGGTGAAGGAGCAGCCAAAGGTGCGGCACTTGGCACAGCGGTTGGAACAGTTGTTCCTGGGGTTGGAAACCTTGTCGGTTTTGCAGTTGGAGGAGGTTTGGGTGCTATAAGAGGAGCACTTAAATATAGCGGAGTAACAAATAAAAAAATCGCTTCTGGAGTTCGTAAAGAAACTAAGAAGAAAGACAAACTCCTTGATGATCTTTTAAAAGAAGTAGACAATGAAGCAGGAGGTACTGACAATAAAAGTGATGCTGCCCCAGAGACTCCTCCTGTTGCAGCTGATAATAATTCCAACCCTCCCCCTACCACTTAAATTATATGGATACCGAATCACAAAAAATTGTACAGCAAGCTTTTGATAGCTTACCAAAAGATATTCAGGAAGTGGTATTTGCTGACGACTATCAGCAAATACTTCTTGATATAGCAAAAAAGTATAATTTAACCATGGAGCAGCTCCATAAACTTGAGTTTCAAACTACGATGGTATTGATGGGATTGGATTCGCGAGCATATTTTCCATTCAACCTTGAGCTAGAGCTTGGAATTGAAGAAGAGATTGCACAGCCCCTTAGCCAAGAAATTAACGATATTATTTTTGCAACAGTGGAAGAATCGTTGGATACGATAGATAAAGAGAACGTGGGTGATGACGGAGCACTTAACGCAAAGCTTGATTATGAAGAACGAAAATTTGCCGTAGGAAATCCTGAAAATAGTCCTATACCAAACAGCTCATTAGCCACGCTTTCCGATCGTCTCAAACAAGCTTCTATCGCGGCGCCGGCAAAACGCGACTATAGTTTGGGGAAAAGTACTGATAGTGCAGCTGTTCCTGAATCTACTGCGCCCGTATCCGCCCCTACTATTGACCCTTACCACGAACCAGTAGACAATGAATAGATATGCAGTTCAAAGTGCCACAATTCATTGATATCGAGGACAAGGTGTTCGGGCCGCTGACATTCAAGCAGTTTGCGTATTTGGCCGGCGGTGCGGGATTTGGCTATCTGGCATTTCATTTCTTGCCAACCATTATCGCAATTATTGTCGGCCCGGCGCTGCTGGCATTCGCGGCTGCCTTGGCATTCATGAAATACAATGACAAGCCGTTCATTCACGTCGTGGAGTCATTTATAAAATATTACAGCCGCTCTCGGTTGTATTTGTGGCACAAGCAAACCCCCAATCCCTCCGCCAGTGCCATCACTTCGGGACATAGCCGTGCTACAATGACGGAGAGTAAGCTCAAGACCTTGTCGTGGAGCTTGGATGTCATTGACCCGAAAAAATAGAAATAACATGGCCACTATCGGAACCCCCGCACAACAATTTGTTCCCGTTCAAGAAGTACGCGATGGTATCGTGGTAATGAAAGATGGCAGCCTCTGTACTGTCGTCCTCGTTTCTTCCATCAACCTCAGTTTGAAATCATACGATGAGCAGCGTGCTACGCTTGAACAATTTCAAAACTTTCTCAATACTATTGATTTTCCCATTCAAATCGTCGTACAGTCCCGTCGATACGACGTCCGTCCTTATATTCTCACCTTGGAAAACCGCTTAAAAGAACAGACAGAGCAGCTGCTGCAAGTCCAAACTCGAGAGTACATCCAGTTCATTCAAACGTTCACCGATCAAGTCAATGTAATGCGCAAGTCCTTCTTTGTCGTTATCCCGTACGTACCGGCCGTCTTGGCGCAAAACAGCGGCATCGGTAAACTGTTTTCATTCCTTAAAAAAACACCCGTATCCGGCGGAGTGGTCAGTAACTTCGAAGAAGAGCGTACACAGCTTGAAGAGCGCATGAGTGTGGTGGAGCAAGGGCTCAGCCGCGTCGGGCTTCGTCTCGTACAGCTCGGTACGCAAGAGGTGATTGAGGTGCTCTACAAGACATTCAACCCAGGAGAAACCACCAGTCAGGCCAGCGGATAGCACATACTGGTGTATACTATAGCTACCTATGGCATTGCTTGATTCTTATTCAAACAAAACTTCCCAGAAAACCACCGGCCTTTTGCCGATCTCATCTTCCGATGTTCACGAATGGGAAACAATGGAGCTGGCTGACAAAATCGCCCCCTCCGCTAT
>JAQBRM010000012.1 GCA_028286485.1 Candidatus Nomurabacteria bacterium | reverse complement strand
TCTTATTCATTGGTACAGTATAGCAAATCAATCTAAAGAATTTCTTTGATACGGATGCGGATGCCGCCGCGCCAGCCGGCTTCGAGTGTGCCGAGGATGGAAATGGTATTGCCAGGCGTGCATTTGGTACAAAAATCTTCATCGACAAAGAACGTGAAGGCGGTAGCACAGCCGGTAGTGTCTCGCACCACACATTCAATATGTTCCTTTGCTTTGCCGAATTTCTTATTGCTTTCAATGGTAAGGTTTTCAAATAAAAATACCGGTTCAGGGTTACCGACGCCGAATGGCGCGAATGATCGGACAGTTTGCAAATGACGGATGGTGGCACAGCCTAGGGGTAGAGGAAACGCCGACGGCGTTCCCTCATCTACTTTTACTGAAGAGCCTGACTTTTCATTTTCCGCTAGGAAATTCCTAGCGGTATTCAGCGCTGCTTCAAAAAAATGCACCTGCTCTTTCGTGACTGCAAATCCACCGGCTGCTTTGTGCCCTCCGGCATGCAGAATAGTTCCCTCTGGTAATGCCTGCATCAATACCGCAGCGTGGTGGGTCGCTATCATACGACAGGAGCCTTTCAATGTGCCGTCTCCCCCTTCGCCCCAGACAAAAAAACTCTTACCGTATGTTTCTTGCAGTTTGCCCGCCACCAGTCCCAACACGGCCGGCCGCCACGCCAAGTCTCCTATCACCACAATATCGGGCAATTCTCTAGCTGCCAGTCTGCCGTGCGCTTCTTTGACAATGCGCGCGACCAATACTTTTCGCTCATCATTTATTTTTGTCAGTTCTTTTACTAATGCCATAGCCCGTGTACGATCCTCCGTCGCCAGCAATTCAAATGCCAAAGCCGGGCTGGCCATACGTGAGGCGGCGTTCAGTCGTGGTGCGACCGTAAATGTCAGGTCACTCTCCGTCAGGCGGCTGCTATCAATACTGTTGGCCGAAAACAATGTCTGCAGCCCCACGCGTCGCGTCTTGCGCATGACCATCATGCCGTACCAGACCAATACCCTATTCTCTCCCGTCAGCGACACCATATCGGACAATGTGGCGAAGCCCGCCAGATCCAACAGCCATTTCTCCCATCCTTCCGGTACGTTGTACTGTTTGCCATAGCGCAATAGAAAAGCTCGCGCCAGCATGAAAGCCGTAGCAGCACCGCAGAGATTTTTTTCCGGATACTCGCCAATGGCGGGATGCACTACTGCATACGCATCCGGTAATACAACACGGTCACCGTCGTTATCACTTTGGCGCACGACACTATGGTGATCCGTTACAATGACATCCATGCCGCGGGATTGCGCATCAGCCACTTCTGTTAGAGCTGTAATACCCACATCCACTGTAATCATCAATGTTACGCCAAGCGCTTGCAGCTCATCAATTCCCTTCACATTCACGCCATACCCTTCATCGTGGCGATCGGGAATGTACACATGCACTCGGTCTGCTATTCCCAACACTTTGAAAAAATCCACCAGTACTACCGCTCCCGGAATACCGTCACAGTCATAGTCCGAATAAATTCCCACATGTTCTTTATTTTCAATAGCCTGTTGTATACGCTCAACGGATTTTTCCATATCACGAAAGAGAAACGGATCACCGAGCTGGTACTTTGGTTCCAAAAATTCTTGTTGGGCTTCTTCGGAAAGGTTCAATCGCTCCAATAGGAGTTGTTTCAATTCTGCCGGAGTCGGCATAGTGGCTTGCATACCCGCGATTGTACCATATACTGAGACCATGAATGACACGATTTTCGGCAAAATCATCCGCAAGGAAATTCCCGCCACCATTGTCTACGAAGATGAGCAATTTTTAGCCTTTTTGGACATCAATCCTGTCGCAAAAGGCCACACCCTTTTGATTCCGAAGACACAATATACCTGGATTCATGAAGCACCAGATGAGCTGGTAGGAGCAATTTTTATAAAAAGCAAAGAGCTCATTAATGCCATGAGAAAAGGTCTTCCTTGTGATTATGTACAAGTCGGAGTGGTGGGCAACGAAGTCCCGCACTTTCATATTCATCTTATTCCCCGACAATTGGATGAGGTGGTAGTTCAAACCAATCGACCGCATGTTCCGTATGAAAATGCGGCAGAAATGCAGCAATACGCCGAAAAAATTGCAAAAGAGATTACGAAATAAATTATTTGAGTGCTGTAATGCCTGGCAAGGTGCCTTGGGCCAGATAGTCGAGTGTAGCGCCGCCCCCGGTGGAGACAAAGACGTTTTTTGCATCGCTTTTCTTCAATATTTTTTCCACTACGGCTCCCGTATCACCTCCGCCAATCACGGTCTGCGCCTTTGAAGCCACACATGCTTTGGCCAATGCCACCGTGCCTTTGGTAAACCCTTTTTCATACCAACCAGTCGGACCATTCCACACTACCAGCTTGGCTTTCTTGATTTTCTCCGCGATCAAGGCAATGCTTTGCGGTCCGATATCAACAATGACATCCTGCGCTTCCACTTCCAGCGGGGTAATAGTCATCGATTTTTCTTTTCTGACCACAATACAATCGGGCGGCAATAACAGGTTGGCATTGCGGAGCAATGGCGCGATAGCTTTGGAAAATCCTTCTTCGGTCACTGACTTACCGATCGGAAAGCCGGATTCCTTATAAAACGTATTCATGATAGCGCCCGTAATAATGACGCTGTCAGCAGTGGCGGTGAAGCGCTTCAATAGCGGGATTTTTGTACCGAACTTCGAACCACCCAGAATAAAGACAAACGGATGATTTTTATTTTTGACCACGCCCGACAGTGCTGTAATTTCTTTCTGCATTTGCACACCGGCAAATGATGGCAAGTATTTCGGTACTCCTACGACGGAAGCATGCTTGCGATGGCAGACGGAAAAGGCATCATTGACATAGTACTGACCGAGCTTGGCCAGTGTTTTGGCAAATGTCACGTCATTTTTTTCCTCTTGCGGATAGCGACGGATATTTTCCAACAAGATGATCGTGCCTTTCGGTACGCTATCAATAATAGTATGAATATGCGAATCGGTAATATCATGCGTTACGAATACAATGTTGTATGTCTTGGATAAAAATGTTGCTATGGGTCGCAAAGTGGCAGATCCATCACCAAGGTGTGCAATCAGCACCGGGGTGCCGCCTTTTTTCAAAATAGCATTGAGGGTATCAAATGAACTGATAATGCGAAACGGATCGCGAATGCGCCCGTTGGCAATTGGTACGTTGTAGTCCACGCGCACCAGCACTCGCGCGCCTTTCAATAATGGAAGAGAAGAGATTTTTTTCATACGCTATGCGGAAATTGATTTCGCCAGACTGTTAAATCGCTTCGCATCCAAACTGACTCGTCCGACCAAGAATCCTTGCGCGCCGCCTTCCGTCACAAAACTCTTGGCATTGAATTCATCGGCCGAGCCCCCATAGAGAACAGGAATAGCCTTGGCGACTTTCTCGCCATACTTGTCAGTCAGAAATTTGCAGATGAATATCGTCATCTCACGACATTCCAACGGCGTGGCTGCGCGCTGGGCCTTGGCACCGATGGCCCAGACCGGCTCATAGGCAATGAGCATTTTCTTCGCCTGTAGTGGTGTCAGATTGCCAAAGGCTGTTTCCAACTGTTCCTTCACTTCACTAAGGTACCAGCCTTGCGCATCATGCGCTTTCTCGCCGACACAGACAATAGGAATAAGCTTCTTCTCGAACAGTCGAGTGATTTGCTCTTGCACATCGGTATTACTGTCACCCCGCGCCCGCATTTCAGAGTGACCGACAATGACATACTGCGCGCCGCTATCTTTCAGCATGCCCGCACTGATCTTTCCCGTCTGGGCCACCTCCACACTACCAGCCACCCCCTGAGCGCCTACCAACAGTGGCGCTTTGGCAGTTTTCACGACACTCGCTAAGAAAATACTTGGCGGACAGATAATAGTCGTGATATTTTTTTTGTATAATTTCGCCATGTCATTGGTTTTCTTCACCAAATCCGCCGCTTGCGTGCCTTTCTCCGGCGCCATTTTCCAATTCCCTATCAGATACAACATGAAATGAGTATAGCATAGCCCGTGTTCAACATCCGATGTTGAACAAAAAAAGCCCTTCCGAATAAATCGGATGGGCTTCTATTTTAATTTCTTGTTTAATGACCAAATGTCTCCCTAATACCGGTAACGTGAAATGTTTTTCCGTTATCGGTAAAACTGGTGTTGGTAGTCCAACTCATTTCAAAGGTACTGCTATTCACCGCTACTACATCCGCTGTTTGCGATGCCTGTTGTGAAGGTTTGACGGTAATGGTTGCGTCACCTGAACCAAAACTCCAACTACCAGTATCGGTGTACGAACCGTACCCTGATACTGCTATTGTTCCATTTGGATTAAATGTAACATGTTGAAATGGCAGATAACTTTGAAAGAACGGGTCAATCGTTTGCACATTCCAATTGCCGTTATCATCTTTCAATTCTAACGTCAGAATCGTCCACTGGCCAGCGGTTAAGGCGGTAACCTTAGCGTCTCCGGTGGGAGCAGGGTTATCTTGTGATTTTTTTGAGCAAGAAGTTATTGCTACCACCAGTAACAGCACAAAGATCCCCTTTGCACTGAAAAACAGTTTTTTTATGTTCATTTTTTTGGTTTTTATCAAAATACTAGGTTAATTTAAATAAAGTATAGCAGAAATCCGCATCTTTGTCAAGATGCGGATTGTGCATAACTTTCTCCCTATTTAAAGGGTTTATTGAGGGGTTTCCGTAAAATCAAACGTCGTATTGCCTATATCAGATTCGATGGAATAGAAGAAGTTATTCGGACTGTCGTGGAAGGCGTTAGGCACCCATGCAATGATACCGGGCAGGTCATTGGAGGTAGTGGAAATACCGTAAATAATGGCATCCACATCCACCGTGTCACCTTGATTGAGCGGGAATGTCTGATCAAAATTGAAACTATATGGAACATACATCCAATTTTGTCCGCCGCCGCCTAGCGTGATGCCGAAGAACACATTGGTAGAACTTGCACTGCCATAATTCGAGCCGAAGAAATCGGGGATGGTTTTTCCAGTCACCGGATAGGGCTCATGGGTCAAGGAATTAGCAG
>JAQBRM010000011.1 GCA_028286485.1 Candidatus Nomurabacteria bacterium | reverse complement strand
GCTTCATTCATGCGCAGGGTTACCGGTCCGGGAGCGTTGCCGAATTTGTGGCAATGTCGAGAAAGCCACCAATAATCAAATGGAATTGGCGGCAGTGGAAGCGGTGCTGTCTGACAGCGGGGCATTGTCTTGGGACGGACCGGTAGTGGTATACAGCGACTCAATGTACGTCATCAACGGCATGACCAAATGGGCGCATGGTTGGGAGCGTAATGGGTGGATCACCAGTACCAAAACGCCGGTCGAAAACAAAGTGCAATGGCAGAACCTCTTATCGCTATTGCGACAATACGGCAAGCGGCTTTCCATTGAGAAAGTGAAAGGTCATGCCGGAGATTTATATAATGAACGATGCGATGTGTTGGCAGTGGATGCGGCCTTGGGAAAAAAACCGACACTGTTTTCAGGAAAGCTGAATGATTACAAAACATTTCTGGAAGACCAAGGATTTTCTGAAATGAAATTGGCCTTCAAGAAAGCCGCTACGAAATCAAAATCCAAAAGTGATGCCGTGGCGTATTCATATGTTTCGATGGTGGATGGCGTGGCACATGCCGATAAGACCTGGGCGGATTGTGAAAAGCGCGTGAAAGGCAAGAAGGGCGCGAAGTATAAAAAAGTGTTTTCAAAAGATGAAGAAACCGCGCTCATACAGGATTACACCCTGGATAGCTTATTATGATTGAATTGATCACCGTGGTATTGCTGGCCGGAGCAGTACTTTATCATTCTATCGGCATACCACTGGTCGGTATGGCCATCATCAGCGCTCTCACGAGCGCTTTTTTCTTTATTTATTTTTTATCTCGGAAAGGATTGGTGACGGGATTGCTGATAGGCATCGTTTTATTCTTGGGGGCAGTGACATTTTGGTATCATAGCAACACCGTGACGCAAACATTTTTTGCCGACAGAATAATTACCGGAACGATAAAAAGCGTTGATCGACGACTGGACAAGACATTATTGGTAGTACGCGATAGGCAATTTGATCAACTGATACAAGTCACTATTCATTCACAAAATAATTTCTTGCCCGGCGATACGGTAAAGGTATATGGTACGCTGCAATCCCCCCAGGACTTCATGACCAATACCGGCAGACTGTTCGGCTACCATGACTATCTGCAATCAAAAGGTATCGTGGCAATTGTGCCGATTGCCAGTGTCACACTTGTTTCATCGGGGAATTTTTCGCTGACACGATTTGCCACCACCCTACGATTCCACATTGCTGATATTTTCACGCGATATATTTCATTTCCTATCGATGGTCTGGCGGCTGGTATGCTGGTGGGCTATCAGGGCGGAGTACCGGCGGGCATACAAGATTTATTTCGTACGACCGGTGTGCTGCATGTCTTGGTTTTGTCAGGAGAAAATATTACATTGCTGGCATTATTTTTGTCCATCATATTGAAACCGTTGCCGTTTAAATTACGATCGTTTTTAACTGGTGCAGCCATCATACTGATCGTGCTGATTAGTGGGGCAGGGGTAGCTGCCATTCGTGCCGGTGTCATGGGTATCATTGCGCTGACAGGAGGATTGGTCAGGCGCAGCTATGTGCCATTACGGGCGCTGACATTGTCGATCATATTCTTTTTCTTCCTCTCGCCGGAAACACTGTTTACTGATCCGGGATTTCATCTGTCCGTACTGGCCACCATCTTTATGATTGTCGTGGTACCAAAAATAGAACCGTTGTTTTATTGGCTGCCCGAAGCATATCACCTCAGGGAATTGGTGATCTTGGCGATAGGTGTGCCGATTTTCATGTTGCCCTACACCATGTATTTTTCCGGGCTGGTACCGTCCGCCTCACCGTTGGCCAATATTGTCATGGCTATCATCACGCCGTTCATGATGCTAGGTGGTGCGATAGTATTGGCATGCTCTTGGATCAGTCCGATCGCGCAGATCGTGGGCACCACTGTTTCATTTGTCGGCGATGTCATTCTGAAACTTTTGGCATTTTTGAATACATGGCCACAGCTCAACACCCCACCACTTGCGTGGTGGGGTGTCATAGCAATCTATATGATTTTTTTCAGTCTGGTATTTCGTCAAGAGTTTAGGCAGTCGTGGTACGACCTGACATTTGATGTGCGTAGTACTGTTCCGCCACCGCCCAATTCATCTGAGCCAGAAAGTCGGTAACATACTGCTTCTTGCCGGATGGTTGGTAGTCGGCTACGAATGAGTGTTCCCACATATCGAGCGCTACAATTGGTACGCAGCCCACGAGCTGACCGAGATGCTGTTCATCCACCCAGCCATTCACCAGCTCGCCGCTTTTTGTATCGAAGTACAGCATGGCCCAGCCGATGCCGCGCGTCATGGCAATGCCAGAGAATCGCGCCAGCCATGCATCAAATGACCCCCATTGCTTTTCAATGGCTGCTTTCAGTGTCGGAGCATCGGTATTTGCTCCACCCTCCAAAAGAGAGAAGTACACTTCATGGTTGCGCATGCCACCCCATTCAAAAGCGAAACGTCGCTGCAATTCATTTATTTCATACACGTTTTTTTCTGCGTCTTGTGACAGTTCCTTGATATGTTCAGTGATCAGATTGGCATGCTTCACGTAGCCGGCATACAACTTTTTGTGCTCTTCAATTGTTTTTTCACTGATGCCATTCAATGCAGGAATGGCAAATTGTTGTTCAATATACATATTTATTTTTTATTTACTATTAATTTAGTCCAACTTCATGGCTAAAATGTTACAACGTAGAAAGGAAAAGGAGTATTCCGGAAAAAGCATTGCGCAAGGGCGACTGGCCCGAGCATAGCAAAATTTCAGCAGAAATTTATGTGTGGTTTTTCAGGAATACTCCTTGGACTTTCGCCACACTATTGAATTATACATGATATATAACCCCCGCACCCTTTTCATCATAAGTGTTATTTTGGCGGTATTTATTACGGTCTGTTTTGTGCTGCAGCCTACAGGGCAGGATGGAAAAACCCATGTCTACATGCTCAACATCGGGCAGGGCGACAGTTTCTTGATCGTGGCCGCCGACGGCAAGAAATTACTGATAGACGGCGGCCGCGATACGACCATCCTATCGGAACTGGCCAAAGTCATGCCGATAAACGACCGCACCATTGATGTCATGATTGCTACTCATCCTGACGCCGACCATATCGGCGGTCTGCAATATGTCCTGCAGCGCTACCAAGTGAAATTATTCCTGACTTCACAAGTACTGACCGATACCAAAACATTCACCGCCCTCTACCAAGAGCTCTACCGTCAGCACACACCTTCTTACTACGTACGCCATGGCATGGTGCTGACATTGGACACGGTGCACCCCGCAACATTTACCGTTTTATTTCCCGATCGCGATACTACTAACTGGATCACCAATCCGGCATCCGTAGTGGGGCGCTTGGATGTATATTCCAATGGCGCCGCAGGTCCTGAGCCTGTCGAAGGATCAGGCGGAATGAAGCGAAGTGTGTTGTTCACGGGAGACTCTATTTCATCAGTGGAACATTTTCTGGTCCAAGCCGAACCGCAAAACTTACCATCCGATATTTTAAAACTTGGCCACCACGGTTCAAAATATTCTTCCAGCACCGAATACTTGCAAGCCGTTGCCCCCGTTCTCGGCTTAATCTCCGCCGGTATCAATAACAAATACGGCCACCCCAATGGCGAAACCCTCGGTCGTTTACAAACCCTGCATATTCCTTGGATCAGCACACAACAAAAAGGCACCGTTGAACTGACCACTGATGGCCTTGCGCAATGGAGATGGTATAGTGTAGGAAATTAACCTAATAGTATATGTATGCTTGACTCTATTGAAACACTGATAACTTTCCAAGGTGAAAGAACAGTAATGAATTGGATTGGATTTATGTTAAGAAACCCGGGCATACCACTCAGGGGTGCGAACAGGATTCGGAATAGAAGAAGTAAACATAAGTATTAAACAAAAAGGGCGTTCCGTAAGGAAAGCCTTTTATATTTGTTTTGTATTTATTATTTCAAAACGCCGGCGGTTTTGAGGGCATTGTAGGCACCATTTTTCTGGATAGTGCGCATGCCTTTTGTTGAGACAGTCAGTACCAATGTCTTGTCGAGTTCAGGCACATATACACGCTTCTTTTGAAGGTTTGCGTACTTGCGGTGGTTGCCTGTCGGGGTAAAAACAGTCGCACGAGTACGGTTGGCGTATTTACCGCCGACCAGAGAACTCTTTTTAGTTATTGCACATGCTTTTGCCATACGTTCGTGCATGCTACCATAGACATATATCGTATGCAAGAGTACCTGCCATTATTACCGGTCATCCTTCTATTAGCCACCACGCTGATTTTCATCCGCTTGCCGTTCTTCACCACGCTTCTCAGCGCCCCCTACAGTTTCATAGTGGCTATTCTGCAAGCTTTCGGGCTGGTAAAACCCGATCGTCATTGGAGCGTGGTCTATGATGCCAAAACCAAGCTGCCGATCGATCCGGCTTACATTACGGTGAAAAATACTCTCGGCGTCGAAGTGGCCAGTATGATTACTGACTTGAACGGCCGCTTCGCCCTCATTTTGCCGCGCGGGCTCTACACTATTGATGTTCAGAAGACCAATTACAAATTTCCTTCCGAGCGATTGAATGGCGCCCACGCTGATGGTACATATACCGGCCTATATTTCGGGGAAACATTGGAAGTGGTGGACAGTGAGCGCGCGGTGGCTATTGCCGTCCCCATGGATCCGGAGGGGGCGGACTGGAATCAAGCGGAGAAAAAGCGTCATAATGTATTCTTCCATTTCGGCAATGAAAACAATTATAAAGGCGCGGAACTTTTCTATGGCTTACTGGGAATTATCTTGTCCGGTTGGTGGTACGAACACACTATGAACCACTTTTACTTCTTGTTGTTCTGGGCCTACGCAGTACTGATGGCCGCTGTATTGCTGTGGCGACTATTTGAAACCAGCCACTACACCCACAGCGTTATTTTTGATAAAAACACCAAGTTGCCACTGTCATTTGCGCGCGTGACCATATTCAGCGCTGCGCGCCATACGCAAGTTACCCGCAAAACCACTTCTCTTGAAGGACAGTTTACCGCGTTGCTATCACCGGGGCGATATTATCTGACGATAGAGAAACGCGACGATCATGGCGTTTACACCCCTGTCTTCACTTCGCCCGTCTTCCATTCCCATGACGGCTATATCGGCAAAAAATTTGTAGTATAATAGCCCGATGATCACCGCCACCTCTATTTTTTACTTTGTCGTTCTTATCTTTTCCATCATGGTGCATGAAGTAGCCCACGGTTTGATGGCGGAGCATGAAGGCGATCCGACCGCCCGCAATCTGGGACGTATTACCCTGAACCCATTAAAACATATTGATTGGCTCGGCTCAGTTATTTTGCCGATCATTCTTATTCTGACCAATGCCGGTTTTATTGTGGGCTGGGCCAAACCGGTGCCGTATACCATTGAGAATTTACGCAACGGAAGAAAAAGCGAGGCCAAGGTAGCGATGGCGGGCGTCATCGTCAATCTTTCTATTGCACTCTTTTTCGGCATCATTATCAGAGCAGCGGTGGCATTTCACTATGGCAGTATTGCCTTAATCAGCGGCGCCAGCATTATTGTTCTCCTTAATATCGTCTTGGCGCTATTCAATAGTATCCCCCTAGCTCCGCTCGATGGCTTTCGGTTCTTATCCGCGGTGTTGCCGGCACGGACCATACCAACCATGCGTACTATTGAACGCCTCAGCCTGCCGCTTTTGCTGTTATTTATCGTTTTTGGCTGGAATTTTGTCTCACCGGTCGTTTTCAAACTATTTTCCTTGCTGACCGGCATCGCTGTACCGTTGTAGGGCTTGTCTTTTTTCACCCAATGTAGTAGCATAGCGGGACATGGCTACGTTTAATCAGCTAATCAAAAAGCCTCGCAAGAACGTCCTCCGCAAAACAAAAGCGGTGGCGCTTTCACAGGGCATGAACCATATCCACAACAAACCGGTATTTTACCCGTCTCCATTCAAGCGCGGCGTGTGTACCAAGGTTACTACTACTACTCCAAAGAAGCCGAACTCAGCGGTTCGTAAAATCGCCCGTATCCGTCTTACCAATGGCAAGGAAGTGACAGCCTACATTCCGGGTGAAGGACACAACCTCCAAGAACACTCCGTGGTGATGATTCGCGGCGGTCGCGTGAAAGACTTGATCGGTGTACGTTACCACATTGTTCGCGGTGTGCTCGACACGCAAGGTATCGATAAGCGTCGCAAGAGTCGTTCATTATATGGAACCAAGAAGCCTAAGGCAGCCAAGAAATAAATATGCGTAGAAAAGTAACAAATCGAAATATGGTAAAGCCAGACATCAAGTACGGATCAGAACGACTTGAGAAATTTATCAATTCCATCATGCAAGACGGGAAGAAAAACACCGCGCGTACTATCGTGTACGGTGCGCTCGACATCGTGAAGGAAAAGGACAGTGTGGAAGATCCACTGGAAGTATTTGAAAACGCCATTAAAAACGCCGGTCCATTGGTGGAAGTGCGTTCTCGCCGTATCGGTGGAGCAAACTATCAGGTTCCTCGTGAAGTGCGTGCCGAACGCCGCAACGCTCTCGCAATGCGTTGGATTATCGATGCTACCCACAACCGCAAGGGCGTGAAGACAGCAGTCGCATTGGCTGACGAACTTTCATTGGCCGCAAAAAACGAAGGCAATGCGGTGAAAAAGAAAAAGGATACCCACAAAATGGCCGAATCCAACAAAGCATTCGCTCACTTCGCATGGTAATATAGTACTTTACTTATTAGGCAATAACACAAACAGAGCAATTTATTTATGGAACGAGAATTTCCCCTCGAAAAAACACGAAACTTCGGTATTATCGCCCACATTGATGCGGGCAAGACCACTACGTCAGAACGCGTGCTCTTCTATACGGGCATGAGTCACAAGATCGGCGAGGTGCATGATGGCGAGACCACGACTGACTGGATGGAACAGGAACGTGAGCGCGGTATTACTATTACTTCCGCGGCCGTAACCTGTAACTGGGTGCCCACCTATGATCATGCCGACACCATGACCAAGGAAGCCGCCAAGAAAGCTTCTTATCGTTTTAATATTATTGATACTCCGGGTCACATCGACTTCACGGTGGAAGTGAAGCGTTCTCTTCGCGTGCTCGACGGTGCCGTTGTGGTGTTTGATGGTGTTGCCGGGGTTGAACCGCAGTCAGAAACCAACTGGCGCTATGCCGATGAAGCCAATGTTCCTCGTATCTGTTTCGTAAACAAGCTTGATCGTACTGGTGCTTCATTTGAACACTCTTACAAAACTATTTTGGATCGTTTGTCCAAGAAAGCCGTTCGCGCGCAATTGCCAATCGGTCTGGAAGAACATCATGAAGGAGTGATTGATCTTTTGGAAATGAAAGCCTACTACTTCGAAGGGGAAATGGGTATCAAGGTGATCCAGAAGGAAATTCCTGAAAACATGATGGCTGATGCCAAGCAGTATCACGCGGAGTTGGTGGAACGCATTGTTGAAAACGATGAAGTAGCCATGAATGAATACCTGGATGGCAAAGAACCTTCCCTTGAAGTGTTGAAGAAATTACTCCGTAAGGCAGTAATTGCCAACGATATTTTCCCCGTCTATGCCGGTAGTGCATTGAAAAACAAAGGCGTGCAGCTCGTGCTCGACGCCGTGGTGGACTACTTGCCCGCACCAAGTGATATTCCACCGGTCACAGGAACCGATGAAGAAACCGATGAGCCTATTGTTCGTCATGCTGATGACAAAGAACCATTCTCCGCATTGGCTTTCAAGTCCATGTCTGATCCATTCGTGGGACAGCTCGTCTTCTTCCGTGTCTACTCAGGTACGCTTGAAGCCGGTTCATATATTTATAATCCCCGCACTCGCAGCAAGGAACGTATCGGCCGTATCGTGCGCATGCAAGCTGACCAGCGTGAAGAAGTGAAGAAAGTCTTTGCCGGTGAAATTGCTGCAGCGGTTGGTTTGAAAGAAACAAAAACCTCCGACACCCTGACCGACGAAGCGAAGCCGATTATTCTTGACCGTATCAAATTCCCAGAGCCGGTGATCAACCTTCGTATTGAACCAAAGACCAAAGCTGACCAAGAAAAAATGGGGCTTGCATTGAGTCGCTTGTCTGATGAAGATCCGACCTTCAAAGTGTCTACCGATCCTGAAACAGAAGAAACCATCATCGCTGGTATGGGAGAACTGCACTTGGAAATCATCGTGGATCGTATGAAGCGTGAGTTCAATGTGGAAGCCAACGTCGGTAAGCCACAGGTGGCATATCGCGAAACCATTACCGGCACTGCGGAAGCGGAAGGCAAGTACATCAAGCAGTCCGGTGGTAAAGGTAACTACGGTCACGTGAAAATCAAAATCAAGCCAATGGATCAATCCGTCGATCCGAAGGATTTGCCGAAGAACGTGAAGCGTACCGGTGGATTTGAATTCATCAACAGTATTAAAGGTGGCGCCATTCCTCAGGAATACATCGCGCCGATTGAAAAAGGATTTCGGGAAGGATTGGATCGCGGTATCGTGGCAGGATTCAAAATGGAAAATGTCTCAGTGGAATTGTACGACGGTTCATACCACGAAGTTGACTCCAACGAAATGGCATTTAAAATCGCCGCTTCAATGGCCATTCAAGAAGCTGCTCGTAATGCCAAGCCGGTCATTCTGGAACCGATGATGAAAGTGGAAGTGGTAACCCCGAACAAATTCATGGGTGATGTGACAGGCAGCATGTCCTCACGTCGCGGTATCATTGAAGGCATGGAAACACGCGGCATGAACGAAGTCGTGAATGCTATCGTGCCATTGTCTGAAATGTTCGGCTACATGACGAACCTCCGCTCCATGACTGAAGGCCGCGCCGGTTTCACTATGGAATTCATCCGCTATGATATCGTTCCACAAAATGTGGCTACGACCATTATCGAGGCTCGAAAGTAAGAAAATGAAAAGCGGCGTTCCCTACGGGAACGCCGCTTTTCATTTGACAAATATACCTTTTAGGCGCTATGATAGGGGACAATCGCTTTTTTGCGTTGTTTTTGTTTGTAAGTTTTCAACATTATTAAAATTAATTAAAGTATATATTATATGGCTGCAGAGCAATTCGATCGTTCCAAGCCGCATGTAAACGTAGGTACTATCGGTCACGTTGACCATGGCAAGACTACCCTTACTGCTGCTATCCTCCATGTTTTGAACATGGCTGGAAACACTGTTAAAATGAAAGGAATCAGTGATATTGATGGCGCGCCTGAAGAAAAGGCACGTGGTATCACTATCAACATTTCCCACAACGAGTACCAGACTGCTACTCGTCACTACGCCCACATTGATGCGCCAGGTCACGCTGACTACATCAAGAACATGATTACCGGTGCCGCTCAAATGGACGGTGCAGTACTCGTGGTTGCGGCTACTGACGGTGCAATGCCTCAGACTCGTGAACACATCCTCCTTGCAAAACAAGTTGGTGTTCCAAAAATCATTGTTTTCCTCAACAAGTGCGACATGGTTGATGACCAAGACATGATCGAACTCGTGGAAGAAGAAATCCGTGAAATCCTTGGCAAGCAAGGCTTTGACACCCAATGTCCGGTTATTCGCGGCTCTGCACTTAAGGGTCTGGAAGCTACTTCATTGGATGATCCATGGGCGCAGAAGATTCTTGAGCTGACAAACGCTCTTGATACCTACTTCCCAATTCCAGAACGTGACGTTGATAAGCCTTTCCTTATGCCGATCGAAGATATCTTCTCTATTGAAGGTCGCGGTACAGTGGTAACTGGCCGTATCGAACGCGGTATTGTGAAAGTTGGTGAAGAAGTGGAAATTGTCGGTATCAAGGATACTGCCAAGACTACTGTTACCGGTATTGAAATGTTCAACAAACAGTTGAATGAAGGAATGGCTGGTGACAACGCAGGTATCCTCCTCCGTGGTGTGAAAAAAGAAGACCTTACTCGTGGACAGGTGCTCTCAAAGACCGGCACAGTGAAGCCTCACACAGACTTCGAAGGTGAAATCTACGTTCTCAAGAAAGAAGAAGGTGGTCGTCACACTCCTTTCATCAACGGCTACAAGCCTCAGTTCTACATCCGTACTACTGACGTAACCGGTGAAGTCACCCTTCCTGCAGGTACGGAAATGGTTATGCCAGGCGACACCGTGAAAATCACCGTGAAGCTCGTAGTACCAGTTGCACTTGAAGACCAAATGCGTTTCGCTATCCGTGAAGGAGGCCGAACAGTTGGTGCAGGTGTGGTAACAAAAGTTATTGCTTAATTAATTAGAAACAGATAGGCTCTTTTCAACAATTTATATGGCAACAACAAAAACAACCAAGAAACCGGCAAAGAAAGAAGAACTGCAATCAATGCTCCGCATTCGCGTACGAGCGTACGAGAACAAGATTCTCGATGCTTCCGTGAAGCAAATCATTGATACTGCTACGCGTTACGACGCCGTAGTGCGCGGTCCGATTCCATTGCCAACCGAAATCAAGAAATACACTGTCAATCGCTCACCGTTCATTTATAAGAACTCCCGTGAACAGTTCGAAATGCGCGTACACAAGCGTTTGATAGACATTGAGAATCCTTCACCAAAAGTGATCGAATCCCTGACCAACCTATCCATGCCATCCGGCGTAGATATCGATGTCAAAATGATGTAACAAAAAAGCCCCCTCACGGGGGCTTTTTTGTTACATCATTTTGGTTCCGTTTCGGCCCCCCCGTGCCGAAACGGAACATAAGGGCATAGCTATGCTACCGCTGGAGCTACTCTTTAATGATTCCTTATCACTTCTTCGGAAAATCTTGATGCTTCAAATGTTATTCTCATCCCCATGATTAAAAGGTTTTTAGAATGGATTAGAATTAAAGAGAAATTGGAGCCTCATTCGGACAGATATGTAAATTTCAAAGAGAGGGAAATATGGTGGTCTGCAATTGGTGAAAATGTTGGAGTTGAAATAAACGGAAAGGGAGCTATGTTTTCTCGGCCTGTATTGGTATATAAGAAAATAAATAATGGGAGTTTTTTAGGTGTTCCGCTTTCTACCCAAATAAAACAAGGTACTTGGTACGTATCTTTTCTACTTAGAGGTCGTGTTGTTTGCGGTAACCTGGCGCAGATACGGGTAATTAGTGCAGCGCGCTTATATGATAAGGCTGGAGATATAACGACAAGAGATTTTGAAAAAGTAAAAAGCGGATTTCTCCGCTTGTACTCATAAATTTTCCCTTACGGGAACGTGGGCAAACCCAAAAATTACTCCCTTAGTTTATTTCAATCACTGAATGATGTCAAACTTGCGTGATTTTCAATACCGTGTATAATCGGTGGACTTGTTAATTAAGTGGTCCAATGGCGGTTCGGGGAAACCTAACTGTGAAGAACACAAAAGAAATGAAATACATCTTAGGAACAAAAGTGAATATGGGGCAAGTCTTTGATGACGCAGGCAAGGTTACTCCGGTAACTATTGTGAAAGCGTTGCCAAATACCATTACCGGCATCAAAACCACTGATCGCGATGGCTATACGGCTATTCAGGTGGGTACTATTGAGCAGAAAGAATCCCGTGTCAATAAGGCGCAGCTTGGTGCATTTGGTAATAAGGCCTACAAGCAGGTAAAGGAATTTCGTACCGATGCTGCTGTAGAAGCAACTATCGGGGACACGGTAACCGTTGAATCCTTCGAAAAGGGTGACTCAGTGACTGTCTCCGGCACTTCAAAAGCAAAAGGGTTCCAAGGTGTGGTGAAGCGTTACAACTTCAAGGGCGGACCTCGCTCCCACGGTCAGAAGCACTCAGAGCGTGAACCGGGATCTATTGGTGGCGGTCTTCGTACCCACGTGCCAAAAGGCATGCGTATGGCGGGACGTACCGGTGGAGACACGGTGACGGTGAAAGGTTTGAAAGTAGTAGCTGTAGATGTAGAAAACAACTTGCTCTACATTAGTGGTGCAGTACCGGGTCGTCGCGGTACCGTTATTAGCATTGTTGGTTAAGAGTTATAGTATGGAAACAAAAAAGACCACAATTAAAAAGACCACCGCTCCTAAAGCCAAGACGGCTAAGGCAGAAAAAGCTCCAATGTCATTGGATCTTGCAATGTACAACCAGAAAGGCGCGAGCGCAGGAACATTTGCATTGCCGGAAAAAGTATTCGGTTTGAAGTGGAATGCCGACCTCGTACACCAAGTCGTAGTTGCTATGCAGGCCAACAAGCGTGCCGGTACAGCTCATACCAAAGATCGCAGTGAAGTATCCGGTGGTGGTAAAAAACCTTGGAAACAAAAAGGAACCGGTCGTGCTCGTCACGGTTCAAACCGTTCTCCTATTTGGATTGGCGGTGGCGTGACATTCGGACCTCGCAATGACAAGGACTATTCTCAGAAGATCAACAAAAAGATGCGCGCTAAGGCATTGTTCACCGTACTTTCTCGCAAATTTGCTGATGAGGCGGTATTGCTGGTAGACGGTTTGTCATTCAAGGAAATGAAGACCAAGGAAGCATCTGCAGTGCTTAGTTCATTCTCAGCCATCAAAGGATTTGAGAAGCTCGGTTCAAAGAAGCCAACTACAGCACTCGTGCTTCTTCCGGAACACAATGAAATGACAGAAAAGAGTTTTGCCAACCTTCCCGGTGTCACCGTGATGGCAGTGAATGAAGTGAATGCATTGATTGCAATGTCATTCCACAATGTAGTGATCGTCGATCCTGCGAAGTCAGTAGCAACCTTAGAGGCTAAACTGTAATATTATGGCAACAAAAAAGACCACAACTAAAGAAGCAATAAAAGTAGTACCGACCGTATTGCGTAAGCCGCTTATTACTGAGAAGGCTGCAAACGGCGCGCAGTTCAGCGTATATCTTTTTGATGTAGAGGTTGGTGCCACTAAATCAGAAATTGCTAAGGCATTCAAAGCACAGTACAAGCAAACTCCGATCAAGGTAAATACCGTGAATGTTATTCGCAAGAGTCATTTTCGTCGCGGTCGCCTCGGATTTGGCGCGAAAGTTAAAAAAGCGTATGTCTTTCTTAAAAAGGGCACTACCATAAGCATTGCATAAGAGTTACACCATGGCCATGAAAACATATAAACCAACAACCAAATCACGCCGTAATACTGTCACGATCGACTACCGTAAGGTACTTACTGCCAGCAAGCCGTTGAAAGCGCTGACAGTCGGCTCAAAGCGTTCAGGCGGACGTAACAACACCGGCCGCATCACTGCTACCCACAACGGTGGTGGTAACAAGCGCGCGTAGCGTTTGGTGGACTTTTTGTACAATAAGAAAAACATTCCAGCAAAAATCGCTACTGTTGAATACGATCCAAACCGCAGCGGCTTCATCGGTGTAGCAGTCTACAAGGATGGTGAGAAGCGCTATGTCCTTCTTCCAAAAGGAATGACTGTCGGTAGTACTTTCATCGTTTCAGAAAACGCTCCTATTGAGCTAGGTAATCGTTTGCCATTGAAAAACATTCCTTCCGGTACTTTTGTATACAACATTGAAATCAAACCGGAAGCGGGAGCGAAAATGGTGCGTAGTGCCGGTGCCTTTGCCCAGATTGTGGCGCAAAATGACGGCTACACACAGCTCAAAATGCCTTCTACGGAAATTCGTCGCGTGCAGGATCTTGCCTGGGCAACTATTGGCGAAGTATCAAACGATGAACACAAGCTGGTGAAATACGGTAAAGCCGGTCGCTCACGATGGCGAGGTATCAAGCCGACGGTTCGTGGTACTGCCATGAACCCGGTAGACCACCCACACGGTGGTGGTGAAGGACGACAAGGTATTGGTCTGCGACGCGGTCCAAAGACTCGTCACGGTAAGCAAGCCTACGGTGTACGTACTCGAACTCCGAAGAAATACTCTAACGACAACGTTATCACTCGCCGCAAGAACGGCACACGATAAAACAAAAAACACCCTTCGGGTGTTTTTTGTTTGCTATACTATTGCTATGGAAAAACTGCCGAAACATATTTCTGAAAAGGAGCGCTTTTCACTAGTAGCGCGAGCACGCAGTTTTCGGTATGCCATTCGCGGAATGGGAATTATATTGAAAACACAGCATAATTTCTGGATACAGATTGTTGGAGCGGCTATTGTGGCCTATATGGGGGTGTTCTATCGTATTTCCGGTACCGAATGGACCGTACTCGTTCTGGCTATTACCACCGTATTCGTGGCTGAGTCCTTCAATACGGCCATGGAAATCGATATTGACCTCACTAGTCCTCAATACCATCCCTATGCCCGTGACACTAAAGATGTGGCCGCTGGGGCGGTTCTTTTGGCCACCGTGGGAGCAGTATTAGTAGGCTGCATCATTTTCATACCGAAAATATTCATCGGTATTTGACATTAGGGTACAATCTGATAAGATAGTGGAGCTCAAATCGAGCTTCTTTTATTTACTTTTTATGACAAGATCACTCGCAAAAGGTCCTTACGTTGACCCAAAACTACTCAAAAAAATCGAAGGCAAAAAACCTATTGAAAGCGGGGTTATTCGTACGTGGTCACGCGACAGTCAAATCGCACCGGAAATGGTAGGATTTGCCTTCGGTGTTCATAATGGTAAACAACACATTGAAGTATTGGTTACTGAAGATATGGTCGGACATCGTTTGGGAGAATTTTCTCCAACTCGTAAGTTCACCCGTCACGGCGGTAAAATGCAGAAAGATATCGACCAAAAGAAAAAAGAAGCTGAAATCACGGCCGCTAAGTCTGCCAAGGCCACTGCCGACACTAAGAAAAAATAATCATGAAAGCCTCATTATCCAACTATCGCCAATCACCACGTAAAGTTCGCCTCATCACTGAGGCGGTGAAAGGCAAGCACGTCAGTGAGGCTAATGTCGTATTGGCCTACATGCCAAAGCGCGGTGCGGAACCAATCCAAAAGCTCATTATGAGCGCAGCCGCTAACGCAGTGAACCTCGGTGCTACCGCTGAAAACCTTTTTATCAAGAATATCGAAGTAAATAAAGGCTTTGTTATCAAACGCTCAATGCCCCGTGCCATGGGCGTAGCGAAACCTATTAACAAGCGCACCAGTCATGTAGCAGTCACCCTTAGTGAGGTGGTGCCAAAAGCCAAGAAAGTTAAGAGTCAAAGTAATACTAAAGCGAAATAATATATGTCTAAAGTAGTCCATCCCTATGCCCACCGTCTTGTTATCCTCCGTGATTGGAAATCACGCTGGTTTGCTACGGACAAAAACTATGTAAACAACCTCAAGGTTGATGTGGCTATTCGTGAATACCTCGATAAGCGCCTTCGTGGATTTTATGTTTCAAGCGTTGATATCGAACGCGGTCAGAAATTGATCCGTGTCATCATCCGCACTTCTCGTCCCGGCATGGTCATTGGTCGCAGTGGTGAAGGCGCAACCAAGCTCAAAGCCGATCTTGATAAGCAGCTAAAGCGTGCCAAGCTTACTATCACTGATGAAGTGAAGCTGGAAATCGCCGAAGTGGCAAGTCCGGAAGGGGATGCCAAGATCGTGGCATTTATGATTGCTGAAGGTCTGGAGAAGCGTTTGCCCTACCGTCGTGTCATGAAACTGTTGATTGAGAAAGTTATGGCCGTGCGCGGCGTACAAGGAGCCAAGTTCTATGTTGGCGGACGTCTCGGCGGTGCTGAAATCTCACGTTCAGAAGTATTGAAGCGTGGTTCCATTCCACTTCAGACATTCCGTGCCGATATTGACTACGCTCGTGAGACTGCTCGTCTGGCCTACGGTGGTATTGGTATCAAGGTTTGGATTTATAAAGGCCAAGTGTTTGATCAAAAGAAGTAAGTAGCGAAATAAGAGTTATTATTATGTTATTCCCGAAAAAAGTAAAATTTAGAAAATGGCAAAAGAAACGTACTGATATGAGTACTCGTGTAGAAACACGTGGTACTGCCATCAACTTCGGTTCATTTGCATTGAAGACGGAAGAAATGGGACGTATCACTTCCAACCAAATTGAAGCCGCTCGTAAAGCAGCCAGTCGCCACCTGACCAAAGTCGGTCGCATGTGGATCCGTATTTTTCCAGATCGACCATTCACTCAAAAGGCCGCACAGCAGCCGATGGGTAAAGGTAAAGGTGATCTTGAGGGCTACCATGTGGAGATTTTGCCCGGCCGTATCATTTTCGAAGTAGATGGTGTAGATGCTGTTATTGCAAAAGAAGCCCTTCGCAAGGCAGGCACTAAACTCCCTGTAAAGACTCGCATTATCGAACGCGCATAGGACTTCGCCAAGGCTACGGCCCTACGCAGTAGACAAATCCTGAAAAATAAGTAAGATACAAACACTATTATGAAACCAACCTCAGCTACAACTAAAAAGACCCTCAAAGGTACCGTCGTGTCCGACAAGATGGACAAGACGGCTGTTGTGGCGGTTACTCGTTTCGTGAAGCATGCAAAGTACAAGAAATATTTCAAAATCACCAAGAAATACAAGGTGCATGATGAAAACAATGCCGTACACACTGGAGACAAGGTAGAAATCGTCGAAACCCGCCCAATATCAAAAGATAAGCACTTTGCGATTGCGCAATAATTTTAAGAAGGATATATGTTACAAGCAGGATCAACAGTACGAATAACTGACAACGCCGGAGGTACCTCAGGGAAAATCTTCAAGGTACTTGGTGGTTCTCGCCGACGATACGCCTCTATCGGTGACTTGGTAGTGCTTTCCGTCAAAGAAGCGCAGCCTCGCAAAGCCGTGAAGAAGAAAGATGTCGTGTACGGCGTAGTGGTCCGCGTGACTAATGCGTTTCGTCGCAAGGATGGTTCATACATCCGCTTTGATGATAATGCAGTGGTGATTGTTGAAAAGACCAAGAAGGAACCAAAGGCCGGACGTATCTTCGGACCGATTCCCCGTGAATTGGCGGAACGCGGATACCAGAAGATTATTTCCCTGGCACCGGAAGTCCTATAATTTAAATACTATGAAAGTCAAAAAAGGAGACAATGTAATAGTGATTTCTGGAAAGACCAAAGGTCAGAAAGGAAAAATCCTCAGTGTTAATCGCACGACTGAACGCGTGATCGTGGAAGGCGTGAACAAAACCAAGCGCCACATCAAGCCTCGTTCCAAGACAGAGAAGGGTAGCACGGTAGAACGCGAAGCGGCCATGCACGCTTCAAACGTGAAAGTAATTGATGCAAAATAAATTTTATGGAATTAACTAAAGCAAAACAACAGAATACCCATACCGCCTTGGCGCAATTCGGCTACAAAAACAAGATGGCTTCTCCTCGTTTGATGAAAATCGTGGTGTCCAGTGGTACCGGCAGCGGCATGAAGAAAGACCGTGAGAAGAACAATACGGTAGCAGATCGTTTGTCACGTATCACCGGCCAAAAGCCGTCACTACGCAGCGCCAAGCAGTCTGTGGCAAGTTTCAAGATCCGTGAAGGAGATCCTGTGGGTCTTACTGTCACGCTTCGTGGCTCACGCATGTTGAACTTCATGGACAAGCTGGTGCACGTCGCGCTTCCTCGAACCAAGGATTTCCGCGGTATTGATCGCAAGGTAGTGGATAGTATGGGCAATATGACCATCGGTATCAAGGAGCACAGTATTTTCCCGGAAACTTCCGATGAAGATCTCCGTGACGTCTTCGGTCTGGCTATCACTATCGTTTCTTCCGCCAAAAACAAAGCTGAAGCCACTGCCTTCTTCGAACACCTCGGCATCCCTTTCAAAAAAGAAGTCGTTAAATAATAAAAATTCCCTCATAGAGGGAATTTTTATTACCGCTTGACCAAAACGGCCTTATTTGTTAGGATACGTGGGTTCTTGATCAATCCGTAGTCATCTCTTTGTTTAGCTCAAAAGCCCAATAAAGAAACAATTACGCGATATTCTCAAGGATTTACACAAATATGGCAAAAACCTCCACCATTGCGCGTTCCAAAAAGACGCCAAAATTTAGTACCCGTCAGGTAAACCGCTGCTTCCGCTGCGGCCGTCGTCATGGCTACATGCGTGATTTCGGGCTTTGTCGTATTTGTTTCCGTGAGCTTGCCAATGAAGGCATGATTCCGGGTATTCGTAAGTCTTCATGGTAATCGTTTAAATATATGGATCCTATCTCAGACATGCTAATCACAATGAAAAATGCCGCTATGGTTTCGAAAGAAACAGTGGTAGTGCCTTTTTCAAATATCAAAAATGCCATTGCGCAGTGCTTGAAAGAAAGCGGCTTCATCAGCAATGTTTCCAAGAAGACAGAAAAGAACAATGTGCCTGTGTTGGAAATCCAGCTTTCATACACCCCCGAAGGTCCGAAGATTCACGATGTGAAGCGCATGTCCAAGCCATCTCGTCGTATGTACACTAGTATGAAAGAACTTCGTCCGGTCAAAAACGGCCACGGCATCACCGTGCTCTCAACACCAAAAGGTATTTTGAATGACAAGCAAGCCCGCAAGGAAATGGTCGGCGGAGAAGTATTATTCACAATGTGGTAATAATAAATATATGAGTCGAGTAGGAAAACAACAACTGGTCATCCCAGAAAAAACAGAAGTAACATACAGTGAAGGAATGCTTCGCGTGAAAGGGCCACTTGGCGCACTCGAAAAGCCATTCAAGGATGTGGTTACGATCAATATCGCTGACGGTCTGGTGACATTTGCACAGAAAGGCAATGATCCTTTTGCTCGCGCGATCTGGGGTACCTACGCTTCCCATGTCAAAAACATGATTGCCGGCGTGAATGCTCCATACACCAAGAAATTGATCCTTGAAGGAGTTGGTTTCAAAAGTGAAGTGAAAGCAAATGGATCTAACAGCGATCTTCATTTGGCACTTGGCTTTAGTCACCCAGTTGTGGTAAAAATCCCTGAAGGACTTACCGTAACCGCTGAAAAGAACGTTATTACCATGTCAGGTATCAACAAGGAATTGGTCGGACAGTTTGCTTCATCAGTACGCGCCATGAAGAAACCGGAACCATACAAAGGGAAAGGCTTCCATTATGATACCGAGGTCGTTCGTCGCAAGGCTGGCAAGAAGAGCGCATAATCAACAAATATATGTCACGACAAACACCACAACAAAAGAAACTCCGCATCAAACGAAAAATTCGTGCTACTATTTCCGGTACCGAGACTCGTCCACGACTTTCAGTATTTCGTTCAAACAACTATATGTATGCCCAGCTTATCGATGATGTAAACGGTGCAACGATTGCTGCCGCTTCCGACATGCAAGCCAAGGGCACGAAAATGGCAGGTTCAATCGCAGCCGGCAAGTCTCTCGCTGCTGCAGCCAAGGCGAAGGGTGTGACCAAGGTAGTATTTGATCGTAACGGATTCAAATATGCCGGTCGCATCAAAGCCTTTGCGGATGCTGCGCGTGAAGCCGGACTCGACTTTTAAATTTTGGTACTATTATGACTACAACAACCCCAACATCAACCAATACACCACGACCATACTCCAATAACCGCAATACTGCCGGTGCCGGAGGACAGGGAGGCGATCGTCGCCCTCGTCGCGACAACAAATCTTTTGCAGATCGCGTGAAAGACGTGGACCAGAAGATTCTCGATATTCGTCGCGTGACTCGCGTGGTGGCAGGAGGCCGCCGCATGAGCTTCGCCGTATCAATGATTATTGGTGACAAGAAAGGCGTCGTAGGGCTTGGTACGGGAAAGGGGAATGACACCGCTCTAGCCATTGCCAAAGCCTTGAAAGATGCAAAAAAGAATGCCATCAAGATCAAGATGACTGACAAGCACTCTATTCCTTATGATGTATCCGCAAAATTCACTTCATCCAAGGTCATGATTTTCCCAAACAATGGTAAAGGGCTTGTAGCCGGTGCCGCTATTCGCGATATCGCCGTCATCAGTGGCTTGAAGGATGTATCTGCCAAGATTGTTTCCGGCAGTAAGAACAAGCTCAATACCGCCCGCGCTACCATGAAGGCACTCTCCGCTATCAGTACCAAGCATGTTTTCGGTGCGGTAAAAGTTGAAGCTCCTGAAGAAGTAAAAAGCGAAGTAAAAGTAGACGAAGCTAATCTTCCAACAAAAGAGTAATATATGAATTTGCTAAAACGAACAACAGAAAATAAGAAAGCAAAGACGGTTGGTCGCGGTTCAAAACGCGGTAAGACTTCCGGTCGCGGTACCAAAGGTCAGGCTTCACGTGCCGGTAATAAAAAGCGTCCGGAACTCCGTGATCGTATCAAGAAATTGCCTAAGCTTCGCGGCCGTGGCAAGAACATCAACAAAGCGTTCCGCATCAAAGCCACTCCGGTTAATGTCGGCATGATTGCTGCAGCATTTGAAGCGAAAGCATCCATCAACCCATCAGTATTGTTTGAAAAAGGGCTTATTCGCCGCGTTGGTGGTAAACTACCAGCAGTGAAAGTATTGGCCGGTGGGGAAATCACCTACGCTGTCTCTATATTTGATTGCGATATCTCTCCAGCCGCAAAGGTGAAAATCGAAGCGGCAGGCGGTACTGTTAACGGCTAAACTATGGAAACATTTTTCAAAAAGCTCAAAATTCTTGTGATGGACCGTTCAATCAGGAATCGGGTGCTTTTTGTCTTGGCCATGCTGGCCATCTTTCGATTCCTCGCCACTATTCCGGTGCCGGGTGTTGATACTACCGCTATCAGCCAGGCATTTAGCAGCAACCAATTCCTCAGCCTCTTCAACGTCGTGTCCGGCGGGGGACTCTCCACCTTCTCCATCGTGATGCTGGGAGTCAGTCCGTACATCACCGCTTCCATCATCATGCAGTTAATCGGCATGATGGTTCCTTCCATGAAGGAGCTGATGCAAGAGAGCGGGGAAATCGGCCGCCGCAAGTTCAACCAGTACACCCGTCTTTTGACACTGCCGATCAGTTTCTTGCAGGGTTTTGCATTTATCAAATACTTGCAGTCACAAGGCGCGATCGGCGCATTGCCGCTACCAACGCTTCTTTTTAATATTCTCATCATCACGGCCGGCTCCATGCTCTTGCTATGGATCGGTGAGCTCATCAGTGAATTCGGCGTCGGTAACGGCACCTCAATGATCATCTTGGCCGGTATCTTGGCACAGCTGCCTCCGAAGATTTCACAATTTTTCTTTACCTTTACCATCGATCAACTGCCTATCGTATTGCTATTCTTGGCAGTCGGATTGTTGGTTATCGCAGGAACTGTTTATATTTATGAAGCGGAACGACCGATTCATATCACCTATGCCCGACAAGTGCGCGGCGTACGCGGTCTGGGCGGAGAAGATACCTACTTGCCGCTGCGTTTGACGCAGGCGGGTGTTATTCCGATCATCTTTGCCTCATCTTTCTTGCTCTTCCCGCAATTTTTCATCAGTCTCTTCCAGAATTCCGCTCATGCGTGGCTGCAAAGCGTCTCAGCATTCTTCGCGACCTTCCTCGCCAGTACGTGGTGGTATTCAATCGTCTACTTCCTCTTGGTGGTCTTCTTTACTTATTTCTATACAGCCGTAACCTTTGACCCTCAGCAAATCGCCGAGAACCTGCAAAAGAACGGCGCATTTATTGCCGGTACTCGCCCCGGAGAAGCGACCAATAGCTATATCGGCGCTATCGTCACTCGTATTACGCTTGTCGGTTCACTCTTCCTCGGTGTTATCGCAGTCTTACCTTTGATTGTGAAAAGCACGACCGGTATCACCGCGTTTGCTATCGGCGGTACCTCGCTCTTGATCACCGTTTCCGTCATCATCGACCTCATCCGTCGTGTGGACGCCCAAGTGGCGATGAACGAATACTAGGTTATACTTAGTGAATGCATCCTGTCTACCTCTTCATCGGCCAGTCCGGTTCCGGTAAAGATACGCAAATAGCGCTCCTGCAACAGAAGCTTCTTTCCATCGATCCGACGATGCAGTCGTTCTATCTTAAAACCGGTGATAAATTTCGCGCGTTTATCGAAAAGCAGGGTTTTACTTCGAATCGTACCAGCAAGATGATGGCAGAAGGAAAATTGCCACCAGCCTTCTTGGCAGTTCATATGTGGGCACAGGAGTTAATAGAGCACTATGACGGCACTACGACGGTCTTCATTGATGGTACGCCGCGGGTGCCGGCCGAGGTGCCATTATTACTCTCAGCGGCCGAATTCTATGGCTGGACGATTGATGTCATCAATCTGCAGGTCAGCGATGAATGGGCCAATGACCGCCTTCGTGGACGAGGCCGTACCGATGACACGACCGCTCAGACATGGGGCCGCATTCAATGGTTCCATGAAAGCGTGCAGCCCGCTATCGATCTGTTGAGAGAAAGCCCTTTGGTACGGTTCCATGATATTCATGGAGAGCAGACCGTGGAGCAGGTGCACAAGGATGTGTGCGAGGCACTAGGAGTTGCATAAATAATGAGTTGGTTTTCGGATAACAAAGAAAAAAGCTCTCGAACCCGACGGGCTTCATCGAATCTTTTTTCTTTGTTATCCTACATCCAACGCATGTTTTAAAAATGATAATAATAAAAACAGACAGTGAAATAGCACGATTACGAAAAGGCGGTCCGATACTAGCTCGTATTTTGCAGCAAGTAGCACACGCCGTGAAGCCGGGGGTCACCACTAAAACATTGGATGGTATTGCCTATGCGCTTATTGCAGAAGCAGGCTGTACACCGGCATTTTTGAACTACAAACCAGATGGCGCAGACCGACCGTATCCTGCCAGTCTTATTACTTCCATTAATAGTGAAGTGGTGCACGGCATCCCTGGAACCACAATCTTAAAAGAAGGAGATATTATTGCATTGGATCTCGGTTTGAAGCATGACGGAGTGTTTCTTGATCATGCCATTACCGTGCCGGTGGGAACAATAGCCGCCAAGGATAAGCAATTGCTCTCCATCACCAAGTCTGCCTTGGATGAAGGCATTGCGGCTATCAAGCCAGGAGCGACCGTGGGGGACATCGGACATGCCATAGAGAGCTTCGTGAAGCCCTATAAGCTTGGTATTGTGCGCGGGCTGTCCGGACATGGTGTAGGCCGTGAAATCCACGAAGATCCCTATGTGCCCAACTACGGCAAAAAAGGCAAGGGCGACAAGCTCAAGCCCGGTATGGTTATCGCTATCGAACCGATGCTGACCCGCGGTGCCGAGGAAGTCATTCAAATGAAAGACGGCTACACCCTGAAAACCATCGATGGCTCCCGCTCCGCCCACTTTGAACACACCGTACTCATCAAAGAAGACGGCTACCCGGAAATACTGACGATTTTTTAGGCACTTGCTGTTTAATGCGAAAAAGTACAATAATAAAAAGCCTTCCCGATCGGGAAGGCTTTTTATTATTGTACTTTTTCGAATACTCGTTTGAAGGTTGATGGGTGAGAGTGGGCGAGGTCGGAAAGGATCTTGCGATCGATTTGGATGTTTGATTTCTTCAAGGCATCAATGAACTTGGAGTAAGTCATACCGAGTTCGCGAACTGCGGCATTGATGTGCACCTGCCAGAGGCGGCGCTTATCACTCTTCTTGTCGCGACGGTGAGCGAAGGCATATGTCCCAGCATGGGCAATAGCATCCTTAGCCATTCGTTCCTTGGTTGAGCGACCGAAACGGTATCCTTTCACTTGGGAAAGAATGTTTTTGCGGCGCTTATTTGCTATGGTTCCTCGTTTTACGCGTGTCATGGTAGTGTCTTGAAATTAATTATTGAAAATACTGTTATCGGTGGGGGATGAACTGGCCAATTTCCTTTGCTGTCATTGGAAATGGTACGCCTTTTTTGCCAGCCAATTGCTCAGTACGAGACTGCTTGGCATTATTGTGGTTAAACCCCGGCTTGCGGCCGATGATTTTGCCTGTTTTGGTCAATTTAAGGCGTTTTGTGTATGATTTGTTGGTTTTTGCTGACATATCTCTATATTTATAGGGTTATTTTGCACTTTTGTCTCGCTCAATCACGATGGCGAGGCCTTTCGGAGAGCGTTTATGCGGCTCTGCAATCTTATAGTGTTCTGTCACAAAATGCAAGACCCGGTCAAGGCGTTCCTTGAGAAAAGCTTCATCCATGCCCTTTGAGCGGCCGCGCAGGAAAAGCTCCACTTTTATACGGTGTCCTTCCTTTAGCCATTTTGAAGCCGTCTTGGCTTTTAGCTCCAGGTCGTGGTCGCCGGTACCAACCTTGATCTGAATAGCTTTTGTCTCACTGGCCTTGGCACCGCTTTTGGCTTTTTGCAGTTTCTTCTTTTGTTCGTAGAGGTATTTGCCGTATTCAATGAGTTTGGCGATAGGCGGCTTGGCTTGAGCGTTGATCTCTACGAGATCAACGCCGCGCTGTTCCGCCATTGCCATTGCTTCATCAAAAGAGAGGATGCCCACGCTTTCACCTTCCGCATCAATGACGCGAAGTTCGGTGGCTCGTATTTGCTTGTTGATTCGTTCCTTCAAGATAGCTATAGTAAGATGATGAACTCTCATAATACCAAAAAAGGCTTAAATGGTCAATCTAATACCCTGCAAACACAAGGGCAAACAGGTCATATCGTGTCGTTTTGGAAACATGCCGGTGAGACGCTGGCAGTCATGTTGCGCCGCTTTCGAGAAGAGCATTCCTTGTGTGATGATGAAAAACTAACGTATGCCGGACGTTTGGATCCCATGGCCGAAGGAATTGTGCCGATCTTGGTAGGGGAAGCTCGTTTTCAAAAAGATCATTTACTGGGTAAAGCTAAAACGTACGAAGTAGATATTGTATTGGGCCTCAGCACCGATACGGGCGATTTATTGGGACTGCTGATCAATGAGAATCTTTCCGCTAGGAAATTCCTAGCGGAGATACAAAAAGCCGTTGAAACACTTTCTGAATTAAAAGAACTGGCATATCCGAATTATTCGTCACGACCTGTAGAAGGCAAGCCATTGTTCATGCATGCGCGGGCGGGGAACAAAGTAACACTGCCGGTGAAAAAAATCACCATTCATGAATTGGAGCTGCTCGGTATAAAAGAAGTGGCATTATGTGCTTTGCTCGGCAACGCACAAGAAATCATTGCAAAAGTGCAAGGGGATTTTCGGCAGGCAGAAATCATGGCGCAGTGGCGGAAGATGATGGAAGCGGATGGTGACAAGCAAATTACAATCGTCACCATCCGCACCACCGTTTCCTCTGGCACCTACATGCGCTCCTTGGCAGAAAAAATGGGGGAGCTGCTGGGGGTACCGGCATTGGCGGGCAGGATTGTGAGAACGAACCTAGAGGGTATGGAATAAAAGAAAAGCCGGACATATTGTCCGGCTCCCTGTTTTCATTAATGAAAAATTAAGCAGTCTTTTTATCGGGTGGTTCGTTTTGAACATTACTGTTCATAGTGACCACTTTGGAATTACTGTCGTGGTAGACATTCCTACTTTGCGGGCTTGTGCCGAGCACTACCTCACGATTGATTTCCCTAAATATTTGACTAGGGCTTACGTTTGCTGAATCTGCTAATTTGCTCATTTTTTTAAAAATTTGTTTTGCGTCTATTATTGCACTAATTAGGAAAAAGTCAATAAAAAATACCCGCGAGGGTATTTTTTTATATTGTGGAAGTGGGGGTATCGAAACCCCGTCTGATACTAGTGAATCTATAAGTCTCCATGCGTAGCGCTGCTTTATGTTTAGAGAACGATCTTAAAGCAGGGCGAAATGATCATTCTTCGAGTCTCAACTATTTTGGCGTATTCCCGAGACAGGGAAGACTACCTATCCTGATGCATGTTGCCGCAATTGCTTTATCAGGAATCAAGCAGTGCGACACCAGGTTGACCTAAATTAGGCGAACGCTGGAGCGAAGTTTCCGAATGCTAATGCATAAGGAGACTTCACCTTAGATAGACTGTTGCCAGGTATCTTGTGAACGACGGTTACGGGAGTACGTTCATGCCCGGCATGCATATAAACTCAAGCTACTATCATCGAATCAATTCACTCCCGAAAATTACAATTCCAAGTAATTTTCGCACCAGGAGTTTTTTTATCATAGATAAAAAAATCGTGGTGCTGGTTAAAATTACCCAGAACGTGGAATAGGGACGAGCGGAGGATATTTATCTTACTTCTTTAATGATGCGATCCATATCCCTCTTATCCGCTCTCTCTTTCAACGTATTGCGCTTATCAACGGTTTTCTTGCCTTTTGCGACGGCAATGGTGAGCTTGATAAGCGGACCTTTATTATACAACGAAATAGGCACGATGGTCAATCCTTTGGTTTTCAGGATTTTTGTCAGTTCGAGTAACTCTTTTTTCTTGACCAAGAGTGTACGGGTGCGGTACGGATCATAGGCACTCGATGCATTCTTTTCCTGCCAAGCCGGAATATGAGAGCCGAGTAGTACTAACTCGTCATTGATAATGGCGACATGACTGCCGTTCAAGCTGCCGTGCTGTGCTTTCACGGATTTCACTTCCGTACCGAGCAGCTGAATACCCGCCTCAATGGTTTCTTCAAGGGTATAATTCAGTCCAGCCTTTTTATTACGGAGATATTCCATAGCCATATCGTACCATATAATCCCACGCCTATTTTGGTGTATAATACCACTACTATGCCGAAAAAAGATCAACAAAATCCACCAGAACCCAATAATACTCAGCCAAAAAATCAACCACCGAAGAAAACCCCTTTTTCTTCGTATATTTTCTCAACACTGCTATTGTTTGCGGTGATCGTAGTGCTGTATTCACTGTTTGCCGGAGTGGGAAGCGACAAAACTCCGAGCGTCACCCTTTCAGAAGTGGCACGTCTGGCCGAAGCGGGGCAAATTAAAACGATTGTGATCAGCGATCAGGATTTGACGGTTACAAAAACCGACAACACTATCGTGAAGTCTACCAAAGAATCCACCACTTCATTGGTGCAAACACTTTCTTCATACGGCGTTGATGCGGCACATTTGAATGCACTCGATATCAGCGTGTCGACCCAATCCGGACTGACATTTTTCCTCGTAACGATACTGCCGATTCTCTTGCCGATATTGATCGTGGCATTCTTCTTCTGGATGCTGACACGCCAAGCCAAGGGAGCGGGCATGCAAGCATTCACCTTCGGCCAATCCAAAGCACGTATCACTGATCCGAATGATCAAAATAATAAAGTGACGTTCAAGGACGTGGCCGGCGCGCGTGAAGCGAAAGAAGAATTGAAAGAGATCGTGGACTTCCTGAAAAACCCCAAGAAGTTTTTGGATATCGGCGCGCGTATTCCGAAAGGCGTGTTGCTGGCCGGTGCACCCGGTACGGGTAAGACGCTGCTGGCTCGTGCGGTAGCAGGGGAGGCCGGTGTACCGTTCTATCATTTGTCCGGCTCTGAATTCGTGGAAATGTTTGTCGGTGTCGGTGCCTCTCGCGTCCGTGACTTGTTCAAAATGGCCAAGCGAGCGGCTCCTGCTATTATCTTCATTGATGAAATAGATGCCGTAGGACGGGTGCGTGGCGGCGGCTTTGGCGGTGGTAACGATGAACGCGAACAAACATTGAACCAGATCTTGGTGGAAATGGATGGCTTCGAACCGAATGATAAGGTCATCGTCATGGCCGCGACCAACCGCAGTGATGTGTTGGATCCGGCATTGCTTCGCCCCGGTCGTTTTGATCGTCGCGTCATGCTCGATCTGCCTGACCGTCGTGATCGTGAAGAAATACTGACCGTACACTCTACCGAGAAACCATTTGCCGAAGATGTGGACCTGAAAGTGATTGCGGAACGCACGCCCGGCTTTTCCGGCGCCGACCTTTTCTCATTGATGAATGAGGGTGCTATTTTGGCAGCGCGTGAAAACCGCAAGAAAGTCGCTCAATATGACCTCGTGCGTTCCATTGAAAAAGTATTGATCGGTCCGGAACGCAAGAGTCACTTGCTGAATAAAAAAGAGAAGCGTATTACGGCGTATCACGAAGCCGCTCACGCATTAGTTGCATCCGTCTTACCTGATGCTGATCCGGTACATAAGATCTCCATCGTTTCCCGCGGCAGTGCAGCGGGCTACACCATGAAGATTGCCTTGGAAGAACGCAAGCTTACCAACAAGCAGGAGTACTTGGATGACCTAGCCATGTCATTGGCGGGCTATGCGGTAGAAGACATGATGTTTGGCAATGTCAGCACCGGCCCTTCCGGCGACTTGCAGCATGCCACAGCCCTCGCACGCGCCATGGTGACGCGCTGGGGTATGAGTGAAGCAGTCGGTCCTTTGGCATTGGAGTCGGACGATACCCGTACGATGTTTGGCCAGCCGCACGCCAAGGAATATTCCGAAAAAACCAGTTCATTGGTGGATAATGAAGTGCAGCGCATCATGAAAGAATCGTTGGAGCGTGCGCGCGAAGTATTGGTCAAACACAAGAATATTTTGGAAGTGATCGCCAATAAATTAATGGAAGTCGAAACATTGGAACAGCCGGAGTATGAAGCGATTTTGTCAGCGCATGGTATTCCGCTTAAAAAATTAGAAGCAGTAATATAATGCGAACATTTTTCATCACCGTACTTTTCATACTGTGTAGTGTTTCATTCGCTCATGCCACTACATTGAACATCGTGCAAAAGCCGGTGGGTTTTGGCTTCGCCGCCACCACCACTCCGCGCACCATTGATACGATCATCGTGCATGCGACGTACAACCCAACATTGAACACTCAAACATTTGCCGGCGCCTTGTCGGAATGGAAAGCGAACAATGTCTCACCGCACTATGCTATTGATAGGGCGGGTACTGTGTATCAGTTGGTGGCGGAGAAAAACATCGCGTGGCATGCCGGAGTGAGTGCATTGCCGAACGGTGCGACTAATGTAAACAGTCGTTCCATCGGCATTGAATTGATCTACAGCAATAAGGAGACACCAAGCGTGGCGCAATATGCGGCACTGCAGGCCCTGATAAAAAACATTGAAGGCCGCTATAATATTACCTATCTACTGGGTCACTCCGATATCGCACCGGGCCGAAAAGTGGATCCGTGGAATTTTGACTACACCAAGCTGACGAGTATTTTCATGCCAGCCACTACTGCCTTTCCGCAACCGGTGACATTGAGCAGCAGTATATTTCAAAGTGCCGTGGCGCCGCTGACGGCTGATCAACAAACGGTCATGAAGCAGTATTCATATCGCGCGAGCTGTCCGGTAGCACTGAGTGACTTACGTGCAGTGAATGTTTCATATTATGATTTCAGCGGTGCAACACGACAAGGTACGTTGATTGTTAACAAGTCAGCGACGGACGCTACAGTAGCGGCATTCCAATCATTGTTCAATCAGCAATTTCCTATTCACAACATCGCACCGATAGATGAGTATGAAGGGAGTGATACTATTTCCATGGCCAATGACAACACCGCTGCATTCAACTGCCGTCCGGTAGCGGGCACCGCCACTTTTTCCCAGCACGCATACGGTACCGCTATTGATATCAATCCGAAAGAAAACCCTTCAACAATCTCAGGGCAAGTCCCCGTGCGGGATCTGAAAGTGAAAGGCACGCTCACTACTGCCGCGGTAACTGCATTAAAAAATGCCGGCTTCAAATGGGGTGGGGACTGGACCAGCAAGAAAGACTACCAACATTTTTCACTGAACGGGCTGTAATTCTTGTTCTGCACAATTGACTTTGCCTATGGCAGGCGTAGACTTAGAAAAACCTTTTAAACTTAAACACATGAAAAAATTACTGGTTTTCTGGTATGGCCTAGTGGCTATGGCAGGATGCGGGCGCATGGTAGTTGCTCAAACCCAACACCCGGCTATTCAGGTTAAAAATTATTCTAAAACCGACTCGGCACTGATGGTAAAAACCCATCGACCGTCGTTTTTAAAACGAACAATTGATTGGCTGCGTTCTTCCGGCTCGGAAGAAGTGAAAAAACCGTCGGTAGTGATGGCACGGCAAACTTTGCCGCCATATCTTCAATGGTCACAGGAAGGATTTATGAATAGACTGGATCAACAAATGGCAATGGATAGAATGCTGCATGGCTGCTACTTTCCCTATGGATTTAAAATCAGTCCTTGAAGAAATTAAAAAGCCGTCACCTCCCGTAGGGAGGTGACGGCTTTTCTTATGCAACCGACTTGGATTGTCCGATGTTCTCCAGATGACCTTCCGCCATTTCCAGCATTTCATAATGCCAGTTCACCCCTTCCTCCGTCAGAGCGAGCAAACCTTCATGGTTCAGGCCTTCGGCCGCGCCGCGCATCAATGCCCAATGCACGATGGCTGCTCCTTCGAAGAAGCCGCTCCATTCCATCAGCTCGGTAGGATGGTCCCACTGATCGGCAACGTACAAGTCACGCATGCTCTTCAGTTTTTCTTCCGTAGCGGTCGCTTTGGCCAAGGTCACATCAATGACACCGCCCTCGGTAGCCAAGCGTATAATTTCTTCACCATGCATGCGGTTCTTTTCTTCCACATCCAGAAACTTTTCTCCACCCAATGCGATAACCAGTGAGGCGCGCCCCTTTTCATACGTGTCAGTACCGACTCGGTTAAATGCCAATAATTCTCCCAATTTTTTGCCTACAAATTCATTCATCATAGCTATAGCGTAAAGGAAATTGTCTTTTTGCACAAGACTGCTACAATCTGCATACCAGTCCCGCCTCTGCTCACGCTACGGCGGGCGAAGCCGTCCTTAGCTGATTGGTTAGGAGGGGCCTGCGCAGCAGAGCATCGAGCTTATGGGATGTAGGGCAGCGGGTATGTAAACGCGTGGGAGTGTAGCTCAGTTGGTTAGAGCATCGAGCTTATACCTCGACGGTCGATGGTTCGAATCCATCCACTCCCACCCGTTTGTATACCCGCTGTCTTCCTTTATTACCTCGACGGTCCATGGTTCGAATCCATGAGGACGGACAATTTCATTATCAAGGTGCTATACTTTTAGCATGAATAAAATCAATAGGAATTCGTGGCAACAGGGTTTCATGGGAATTTCGCTGGCAGTGGTAATGGCAGGAATTATCAGTACAGGGACTCTTTTATACGACAAGATTACTCACCACAATCCGCCCGGTGTTGCTGCTCCTATTACACAACCTGTGTCTGCAAAGCCCCCAACTTCCATCTCAACAACTTTTACCAATAAAACAAATATCCCTATAAAAAATACTGCTAGCACCTCTTCATCTTCTGAAAAGGATTGCGGCACAGACGTTAATTGCTTTATCGCCAATGTTGCAAGCTGCTCACCCACAAAAGGAAAAATTATCGTTACTGCCAATAATGTTTTTGGGGTAGATGAATCGGTAACTTCAGAATTTCAGATTCTTGGCAAAAATACTAATGGCATGTGTAATTTCATTTATACTCACACGGCTTTCAAACTCGCTCCAAATGTAAATAATACCGGTCTAACGCTGGCGGATTTGAAGTCAGCACAAGACGATTTGAATAAATACGTAGGAATAAAAACAAAGTGTACTGATTCCATTTCCAATCTCACAAAAATATTTACCACTTATGCTAATTTGAAAGGAAACGTGGATACGTCCAATATAAATATATCCGGTAATAGCAATACGGACATCAATGCTTGTCCTGATGCAAGCCTGATCGGCAATACAAACTAGAAGGGGATAATTAATTTTATCTTAATGTTTGTATTGGTATACTGGATGAAGGCTGTCGTATTATAATCGCGGCAGTCTTATGAATTATGAATACACAAAAAGCATTAAAATGGTTTGGATGGGTGATCCTGATAGTCGGGGTTTTGGGATTTATTCCTGGAATCGTTAACGCGGCAGGATTGGAACTTGGAATTTTCCAAGTTGATGTCATCCACAATCTTATTCACATCGTCAGCGGTATCGTGGCACTCTTCTGTGTCGGTACCCTGAACGCATCAAAAACATACTT
>JAQBRM010000003.1 GCA_028286485.1 Candidatus Nomurabacteria bacterium | reverse complement strand
ATACCTCCACCGTATCCCCAACCAAAACCTTAATGCGGTGTAAGCGCATTTTGCCTGCGAGATACGCAACGATAGTTTCTCCCGGCTTATTTCCATTGTCCAATTCCACCCGAAACATAGTGTTCGGAAGGGCTTCTTGGACAGTAGCGCGGACTGGTTCTGCTTGTGATGCCATTGACAAAGGACACTATACTAAATTTTCATATATAGGTCAAGGAATTATCGGGGTTTTTAATTAATCACCACGCTAATCCGGCTTGCTTTGTAAGGGAAATACGGCGCCCAAAATGGCATGAGTCGATAAGAAGCCGTATCCACCTCCGGAATAGCCGAAAATACTTGGGTAAATGACCCTCGGGGCATTCCCAGAACATCTTGTTGAATGGTAGTAGGAGCTACTTTGGTAATGATGACGCCCTGACCAGATACTGCCACCGTAATAGTAGGCGGGGTGTTTTTTGGATCAGTCGGAATAACCGATACGGGGGTGACTTGCACATTTCCTAAAGAAGGGATACTGACATCGGGATAGAGATGGTCACTGATGGCTTTACTGGCAATCGCTTGCTCGAGTAAATCACGAGGAATGAGGTAGGACACCATAGTCCCCTTCAGTGTGGCAGCAAATTGAATCGTTGGACCGATCAAATTAAGACTGTTGGCATCAAGATTGGTGAATTGCATATCCGGAAAGGTAATGAGGTTATCGGGAATTTGGGCTCGGGTTTCGCGGGAGAGTTTTTCACGTAAAGCCGCCTGTAACGTAGCTGTTGCTTGTTGTTTATCAGCATCAGACAAGGTATGCATGGCACCGTTTTGTCCGCCGGTAATAGCACCGGCCGAAGTGGCAAAAAACAGCTTGGCATTGGCACCTCCCCAGCCGGCAATGATAAAGCTGGTGCCATTCGAGTTATAGGTTGGACCGACATCCGCGGCGGCAATCGCCACATGAGCACTGCCCGCCACTTTTTGGCTACCGCTACCGGTGTAGCCCGGTACAATAACCGCGGCTTGGGTAACATATCGTTTAGCATTAGTACCGGTTAATGTTGTACCCTTACGTACTGTTTGACTACTCTTGCTGTATTGATTGAAAATAACCGCTTCGCCGGTGGCAGTCGTAGTGCTGGTGGTCATGGCCGAAGCAAAGACTTGGCGGCTGACACTATCGGTGACGACCATTGTTTGAAATGAGAGCCGTCCCGGATCGGCATTCGCGCTATTAGTAAGATCAATTTGGGCATTTTGCAATGAAAATGGAATTTGTCTTTGGGTAACGGTTATCTTGGCGTGAACCAATACAGTTCCACCGACATAGAGTAGCGCCAGAAATACCAATGCGCCCCCGATAACGGTGATTTTTTTCCACGAGATATGATGCGGTCCTCGCGGAGGCATATCATTGAAGTTCTGGATCTTGGGAGCTTTTACAATATCGGGGCTGACCTCGACTACTTGCTTAGCTTGACCCTTCGGTCGTTTGTCTTGTTCGTCTTTGCGGATGACGTCGTACAATTTCATATTAATAGTATAGCAAGCGTTCGCTAAAAAGAGCGGCGACTGATAAGGCGGGGTCGGGAGCCTCGCCGCTGGTAGTGGTGATAGTAGCGGTAGTGCTCATGGGATCAACAAATATGGCATTAATGGTATCAACTGAAGCACCGTGGCGCAAAAATTCATCAGTACTGATCAAAGCGGTAAAGAATTCCGCGAATCGCGCATCCCCCATGATGTAGCAGGTATCGGGAAATTGAAATCCGTAATGACCGCTCTCCACTACTTCTTGCAAGGCGCGCTGCCACACTTTGGAAAATGAATGCAAATGTTTTTTCATCAATATTGTCTTGCTCGGTGTCAGCTTGCCCAAGCGATACGCTTCCAGCATGGCCCGTGACTCGACATTCGTGCCGCTGCCCTTGCCAATGGCGCGGTACAGCTCATACGTGCCGACCGGAAAAGAGTGCTGATAGAGGAAAATATTATTTTTGACAAAGGCGATATCAGTCACCTCTTCACCGACGTCAATGATCAGGCAGTCGGGCGGGACGCCGCCATTGTCACGCAATGCCACATAGGTCGCATACGGTCCGGTGGTGACATTAATAGTGCGATCGCCATAGCTGCGACGCAGAATGCTCTTGAAGCGCTCTACGACGGTTTCCGGCACGACGGTTATGGTCAGTACCAGTTCGATACTCTGTGTTTTCTTGCCATAAGGATCACCGGTCGCATAGCCGTTCAACATGATGTTTGAGAGCTGCTGCTCCACCACGGTAAATCCTTTGCCAAAAGCCTCGCCGTTTTCCAATTCCTGCTTCAACAGAAAAGCGATTTCCTTTTCCACCAGCATTTCCACCAAACGCTTGGTGCAGGTAAAAGTAGTGGTTTTGTTGAGGCTGATAGTGCGAATGTGGGTGCTGTACCACGGTGAGGCCAACACGACTTGAATGACATCGGGGTGATGCACGTCGCCGTTGCGCACATGATCAATCACGGCTTCGAGCGAGCGCGCGGTGTCATTGACGAAGTGTTCAATATTCAACTCTTCTTCCAAGCCGGTATCGCGGCGATCTTGCACCAACAAGCTGACTTTGGTGGTGGGAATCTGCCCCTCGGCTGCATTTCGTGGCAGAGGATTTTTTTGTATCAGTGCGTGCGCGCCACCAACACTACTTGAACTAATATCAAAGACAGCAATGGCTGTTGCTTTTGAAGACATGCATATAGTATAGCAGTAAGAAAGTTTTTTAAGAAAGAGTTGCCTTGATGCGGCGGATGCCGGAGGCGACGGCTTCTTCTTTTTGGATGGTGAATGTGCCGAGACCGGATGTTTGTTCAACGTGGGGGCCGCCGCAGAATTCTTTTGAAATGGCATTACCCTGTTCGTCTTCAATCACATAGACACTGACAATATCAGGATACTTGGTACCGAATTCCATTTCCGCTCCCAGCTGTTCCGCATCAGTGCGGGGCATTTCGCGACGGCAAACTTTATGATTGGTTTGAATCCATTCATTGACTTGTTTTTCCACCGCTACTTTTTCCTCATCGGTCATCTTACGATCAAAAGAGAAATCGATGCGCAGTCTTTCTTCGGTGATATTACTTCCCCGCTGGTGCACTTCCGGTCCCAAGACTTTTTGCAATGCCGCGAGCAATAAGTGGTGTGCGGTGTGCAGCTTGGTGGTCTTTTCTCCCGTATCAGCCAGTCCGCCCTTGAACTTGGCCGCCGCTCCGGCCCGAGAAGCATCCTGATGGGCTTTCATTTGCGTATTAAAAGATTCACGATCAATGCTCAGGCCTTTTTCCATCGCCAATTCTTCGGTCACTTCAATCGGAAAGCCGTAGGTAGTCGCCAGTAAGAATGGATCAACGCCTTTCTCGAATTCTTTCAAACCGCTCTGCAATGTCTTATTGAATTTTTCTTCTTCTGTTCTGAAAATTGTCTGAATATCACCTTTCAAAAGTTCCGGGTACACCGATGAATAAAAACTGATGTAGTGATCGAGAATATCGTAGCCAATGGCCGGATCCAGCAACAGGACTTTCATCTTCACGACGGCCCGACGAATGATGCGGCGCAAGATGTAGCCCTGATCTTTGTTGGAGGGTGTTACTCCGTCGGCAATGAGAAACAGTGCCGTGCGCAGATGATCTGCCACGATGCGGGCATTTCGCTCCGTATAGTTTTGCGCCTGATCTCGCATCAGTGTCATGGCCGGTGCAAACATGTCCGCTTCATAGACATTGGACTTCCCTTGTGACAACATTGCGACACGCTCCAAGCCGCTGCCGGTATCAACATTTTTTTGTGCCAATTTACCGATGACCGCTCCATCCTTTTTCTCGTACTGCATGAAGACGTCATTCCATATCTCCACTACCGTACCAATGTCATCCGCCGCCACGTACTGCTCATGCGTCATGTCGCCCAGACCTTGGGGCGTGACATCATAAAACATTTCCGTATCGGGACCGCAAGGACCGTTCTCGCCGGGACTCCACCAGTTATTCTTTGCCGGCAGGAAATAAAT
>JAQBRM010000022.1 GCA_028286485.1 Candidatus Nomurabacteria bacterium | reverse complement strand
GGTCAAGGAATTAGCAGGGTTGGAAGTATTGGCCAGACGAACCCATTGATCGCTGCCATCTGAAGCGTGGTGTATCTTCAAATAGAAGTCCGCGGCGATGAAATTATTATCGGCTGAGAATTTTCCTTTGATACCCACCTTACCGCTTGAGGCGATTTTTAATTCATAACTGCCGTTTTCCGTAACATTCATTATAGTCCCTTGGTTTGGAGTAAAACTGGTGCTATTAATGGTTTTAATGCTATCCACTACCCATCCGTACGGCGTATCGTTATCCATGCCAAGTGTTGCGATCCATGGCATGCCGCTGCCATGGGAAGTCTGATAGACCAAATGGCTATTTATTACCCCGCCGCCAAAGTATTGTGCTGATTTGTTGGAACTCAGTTGGGAATAATATCGCTTTGGGGCCACACTACAAGTGCCGTCGCTATTGGCTACGTCGCCGGCCGGAACGGTCGTTTGCGTACCGCTGATGTTTGAGCACATATCGATAACAGAGCACAAAATTACATTGCCGTTCTGATCAGCGCAGACTGCCGAGGTGGTAGTATTGGACAAAGGAGTACTTGCGAGTGTGCCGGTATTGCTGAAACCACCGGTAATAGCCAGTGCTACCTTCCGTACGATATTTGCCGCATCAGTACCACCAAATGCAATGGTGGCGTTGGTATTGGCGGGATCGGCATGCAGTACGCCGCCAAAGTATGTCGCTTGATCAAGCTCCGCGTTGGCATTGGCGATGAAGGCATTGACTGACAGCCCGCCGGTTTTTATTTTATCATTGATGCCTGTACTCAGCGGAATTTCCGTGTTGCCGGCCGGTGGAGTGCCCGAAGGGTCGCTATAGGTTGCGGCATGCACATAACTCAACCCTACCGCACAAATGATGCCGACAAGAACGAGGAGTGAATTATGGAAAAGTTGTTTTTTATTCATATGCATGGATTAATAATAATTATGGCCGAGTGGCAGAACCGCCAAACCGATGAACACTATCCACTGTAAGGATAATCCATTGTGGATTATGTGAAGAAGATTGAGCGGTGGGAGGAAATCCTGCGGTTCCAGGGGCAGGAGCGGAATTATGATCATTCCACTGTGTGGGAGTAGTGAAGTTAATTGCACTCATAAGTCTTTGTACAATCATTTCCGGTACATCTCCGCTAGCTGCTGTCACTGAAACAGGGTGGCTATACACCTCTAACGTAAATATATCACCCGCTTGAATAGAGGTCCCTATTTCAAATGTTTGAGATGTTGTTGATGAGGATGTATACACTACCTGAGTGAGACTTGGAGGAGTAGTATTGGCACTCTGTCCAGTACACGTCACCAGTGTGCCGGTGGAATTGGCGCAGACATTCAAGCTGCTGCTGTTGGCCACGGAAGCGCTGGTGATAAACGCACTGGCAGATACTCCCCCGTTTACGGAAAGGTTGGCCGGTGTAGTAGTATCTCCCATTACCACCGTGGAAGTGGTGCCGCTATTGGTGGGAGTACCGCCGAATACGATGCCATTCAAGAAAAGCTGCTGCTTGAACTGGGCATTTTGCCATGCGGTAAACGTATTGACTGACAGGCCGCCATCTTTCACCTGATCAGGACCGGTATGCAAAGGAACATCAACATTGGAACTTGGGGCACTGGCAGAGGGTGCGGTGAACGTACCGGCATGCACCACGCTCAATGCCGCAGCAAGTATTGCTCCGAAGGCGATATATTTAAAATTTGTAATGAGATTTTTTTTCATACGATTTATCGAAGGGTGATGGTTCTTCCTCCGGCGGTCACATGAGGACTGTAGCTGCTAATGTATACGTAGCTATTTGTATTATCACAACCTATTGGCAGCGTCAAATTATCCCAAGACACCGTATTATCCGGATTTATTGTCAGTGTTCCGATAGTGGTGGGAGTAGTGGTGTAGTTGCACGTATTGGCCATTCTGGCTTCAGCGGTAAACATACCCTTTAAAAAGTTCATAGCTGCTGGGACATTGCCCGAGGTAGCAGATAACGTGGCGGTGACCGTGCTGGATGTCGGCTCGGAGATAGACACGTAGATACGGTAATTATTATTATTAATATCACTGCTGATTGAAGGGTCGAAACTACTGAATGAAGAAAGGTAAATAGGAGCAGTATTGGTAGGGGGGGTAGTATTGCAAATATAGAGCGTACCGTGCGTATCAGCACACAGCGGCTTTGTACCACCGCTTGTTTTTAAGGAATCGGATTGGTAGTTACCTGCAATGCCAGTATTGCCGATATTTGATACCGATACCGCATGACCGGAGTCTCCGAAGGAAACAGTCGAGCTGGCATCACTGGGGGTGCCGCCGCGTACCATGCCGGTCAAAGAAACCTGTTGGGCGAAATAAGCACCGGCCGCTGACTGAAACGTATTAACGGCCAAGTTGCCGTTTTTGATCTGATCAGTACTGCTTGTATCCAACGGGCTGTCGGTATTGTTGGCGCTCGGACCGCTGGTAGGTGCCGTGAAGCTATACGCGGCAAGCGCTAAACCCCCGATGAAAACAAGAGGGATAAGGATGAGGAGTTTTTTAAAGTGGTGTTTCATGTTATTTCTTCAATGCATTAAGTATATCCATTTTCTGTTTGGTAGTCACTACGATCGGAAGGGATTTTTTCTGAGCAGTGGTCAGGTCCGTGGCACGTTGTTCCGGTGTAGTGGTCACGGGCGCCGAGGAATTCTTCAATTCCTGCAATGTTTCTGCCGGAGTCAATTGAACGACTTGTTTCGCTTTGCGATGAAACAAGAAAAATACCACTGCGCCCGCCAAGAGGAGAAATACCAGTCCGACAATCAGCAATATTTTTTTCTTCGGGTGATGCGTGTTCTGTTCCTCGGCAACAAATGGCGCTGGGTGACCGGTCGGCATGGTGTCGATGACGGGATGTATGGTGGTTGGTTGTGATGATGAATCTTCCATAAGGATAGTATACTAGAATTCGTTAAATATCGGCTTTAATTTCACATTCGATCCGACTGATACCTTGGCGGTACGGATCAGGTTGCCATCGGCCCCTTGAATGACTACTGGGCTATAAGTGGTGCCTTGCACGAAGTCCGCAACATCAATTGAAATTGTAAGCTGTGCGGTATTATACGCACCGCCGCTACTAGAGGTGAGCGTAGTCGTATCAAAGCTGCCTTGTTTGCTTCCTGGAATAGCGGTCGGCCATGATTGCACCGACAAAGTGATAGGGTCAGTGAAGCCGGATTGCGGGACTGCTGAGACGGTATACGTGGCAATCATCTTACCTGCATTTGCTCCACTGCCGGCCACAAACGTTTGAGAAGTCGGTGTAACAGACAGCAAGAAATCTTTCTGACAGCTGGTGACCGGTATGGTGATATTGATCGGATTTGCTCCACCATTACATTGCAGCGTGTAATTGGTAGTTGTGCCATTCACTGGTAAGTTGGCGGTGTAATAATACAAACCGTCCGATCCTTGCGTGCCACCTCGTTCTTGAGAGCTGATACCGGCATTGAGTGATCCTCCGCCTTGTTCTGAAATGCTGCAGCTCACCGCATCGGTATCCCATGCGAACTGCGGATATTGGTTGGTACAAGTGGTTGGTGTGGTGAAATAAATAACGTGCACTACGGCAGCGGCAACACCCTGTTGATTACCCTTCGTACATGCCACATGATAGGTGGTAGTTTGCGTTGGTTTCGCTCCCACACTGCCTGTCCAATTACTGGCTGAGGTTTGCGTCATTATTAAGCCGCTCACCCCACTGATAGCACAAGAGCCTGCTCCGTCAATATTTGAAGCGGTTACGGTAAGGGTAGTGCTTTGTCCGGACGTGATAGTCGCGGGGTTCCCCACTATCTGCACCGTCGGACCGCCTAAATATACGGCTGCACTGATGCTCTTGATCCAACCGAGCACTTGTGAACCCCAGGCGTAACCGGAAATAGTGTTGGTACTGTTGCTGATTTGCCAGCCCCAAGAGTTTCCGGAACCTCCCGCAGTATTGGCATCGAGCGCAATGTAGCCGTCCCATGTTCCTAGATACGCACTGCTTTTCAATGCGCCGCTGCAACCGTTTTGATACACGGAACAGACGCGGGCCCAGCCTTTAATTTTTGCCGCACCATTGCTTGAGTTGTTCCAATCCACGTATGCGCCGGGAGTACAGCCGCTAGTCGGGCAAGAAGGATCATTGAACGTGATCCATCCCACATTCGATGACCACGCGTAGCCGGTGATAGTGCCCGGTGCTGCGGGCAAGATATTGACGCCATAACTCGCGGAAGGAGTACAGGTACTATTATCTGCCAAGTTAGTACAATCATTAAAGCTAATCCAACCAATGTTGGCCGACCACGCATAGCCATACGCATTATGACTGATGTCGGCTTGTACTATTTTTACCGTCACGAAAACTGCCAAGAGTGCGACAATACTAAAAAGCAGAGACAGTTTTAATTTGGCGAGTTTCATTTACCGTTACAGTATACGGTACTCTCTGTTTGATATGCAACCGTTTTTGCACAACTTTATTTTTTTGCCCTCTCGTGCTATATATAGAGTACAGTTGTCCGTCCCGCGAGGTCGGACATTGTGCTATTAAAAACAAAAGAATAACAATAATAAATATATGTTGGATATCAAAGCATTGAAATTGGCCCTTGAGCAATTGGAAAGCGAGCGTCGCATCAGTCGTGATCGTCTCGTAGACGCTATCGAGCAATCACTGGCGGCGGCCTATAAAAAAGAATACGGGAAGAAGGGACAGGTAATCCGTGCACACATCGATCTTGATGGCGGCACATTCAGTTTTGAGCAGATCAAGACCGTCGTTGACGACTCTGTAGTTCGATTTGAAGAAGAGCCGGAGTCCGAGGAAGATGAGCGCGAACACTTCAATGAAGAGAAGCATTTGTTGCTTGAGGACGCCCGTATCATGAAGAGTGATGCCAAGGTTGGCGATGAGTTGGTCTTCAATCTTGAAACAAAGGATGACTTCGGCCGTATTGCCGCGCAAACTGCCAAGCAGGTCATCATGCAGCGCATTCGCGAAGCGGAACGCACCTCCATCATGGATGAATTCGGCAGCAAGGAAGGCGATATCGTGTCAGGCTACATTCAAAAGATTGATCGCGGCAGCGTTTTCATTGATTTCAATCGCGCGACCGGCGTGCTTCCTCCGAATGAACAGATTCCGGGCGAACGCTACACGCGTGGCGCGCGCATTCGCGGCTACCTCTACCATGTCGAAGAGTCTCCTCGCGGTGTCACACTACGTCTCTCCCGTACTCATCCGAAATTCTTGGAAAAGCTTTTTGCATTTGAATCTCCGGAAGTCGCATCCGGCGTGGTGGAAATCAAGGCCATCGCCCGCGAACCGGGCAGCCGTTCAAAAATCGCCGTCTGGACCGAAGACCACAACATTGATCCGGTTGGCTCATGTGTCGGTCAGAAAGGCGTGCGCGTCAGCACTGTCATGAACGAATTGTCAGGCGAGAAGATTGATATCATTGAATGGTCTCCGAATGCTGATGAATTTGTCCGCAAGGCGCTTAGTCCGGCCAAAGTATTGGACTTGGAGCTGAATGAGGAAGAGCACAAGGCCATGATTGAAGTTACTCCCGACCAGCTATCGTTGGCAATCGGCAAGGGCGGACAAAATGTTCGTCTGGCCGCAAAGCTGACTGGTTGGAAAATCGACATCAAAGGCACCGAAATGGAATTGGAAACCGTGACCGAAAATATTGAAGGTGACGACTTTGTACCATTGAAAGATATCGCGGCGACTGAAACTCCTGCGGAAGAATCATTACCAGTTACTGAAACTGAATAATATGAACTTATTACACGACGTTACTGCGGGGAAAAATGCACCCGACATCATAAACGTTATTATTGAAATTCCCAAAGGCTCAAAAAACAAATATGAGATCGATAAAGAAACGGGTTTGATCACCCTCGATCGTGCCATGCACTCCGCGCAAGACTATCCGTTTGACTATGGCTTCATGCCGCAGTCCCACTGGGAAGATGGTGATCCATTGGATGTGGTAGTACTTACAACTTATCCTTTGGCACCAGGCATTCTGGTGAAAGTCCGCCCTATTGCGGTGCTTAATATGATTGATGACGGCGACAGCGATGCGAAAATCATCGGTGTGCCGGAAAAAGATCCTCGTTGGGATGAAGTCCAGGATCTTTCTGATGTAAATAAGCATACTTTGAAGGAAATCGAACACTTCTTCAATACCTATAAGATAATCCAGAAGAAATCAGTGGTTACCGATGGCTTTGGCGACAAAAAAGCCGCTCTTGAAGCTATTGTGAAATCCCAAGCCCTCTATATAGAGAAGTTCCAGAAATAGGTTACTTAGAGACTTAGTCTCTAAGTAACAGTAATAAAACCTTTTCATTTTCGTCTTTTATTGTATACTATGAATATGAAAAGGTTTTTTGCGTACATGCTAATAAGTGCATTTTTATTCCCCGTTCTGGGGCATGCTGCCGCTGCGCCTGTTATTACCCCAAAAGCCATAGAATCTAGCGCTCAAAGCCCTGCTACTCCCCCTGTAACGATTGTCACAACTGACCAAAACGCTATATTTCAAGGAATGTTGAGCACTTTGACCGACTTGGCGAAGCGTACACAGACTGCCGTAGACCAGCTTGGTGCCAATGGTATTGATACTGCGGATGCTCAAACCGCTCTGGCAACAGCAAAAACCTCTCTTTTGAAAGCAAAAACAACCCTTACTATCCCTAAATACAGCCCTAAACTGGCAGAAGCTCAACTACACGACAGTAAAATAAGCATTTTACAGGCTCTAACGGCCCTAAAAGCCTCCCTTTCAACCCTCACCGCTCCAGATCAAAATACTCAATAATCAATTCCTGCCTACGGGTGACAAATATATAGTACTCGTGTTAGGCTGTTCGGTATGAATACGTATACAGCAACAATCACCGACCTTCCCGACGCTCAAATCTCCATTGCCGGAGAGGTATCATGGGAAGTATGGTCTCAATATGAAAAGAAAGCGTTTGATCATTTGGCGGGCCATTTGGAATTGGCCGGTTTTCGCAAGGGAAAAATCCCCGATGATATTGCCAAGTCTCACATTCCGGAGGCATTACTTTTGAATGATATGGCAGAAAAAGCGCTACAGGAAATCTATCCGACCATCGTTAAAGAGAAAAATCTTGATGTGATCGGTCGTCCGGAACTGTCAATTACCAAGCTGGCGCGCAACAACGCGCTGGAATTCACCGTGCGCGCGACTGTCCTTCCTACTATTGCATTGCCGGACTACAAAAAAATTGCTGCCGGTGTAGAGATGGGAAATCCTGAAGCGGTTACGGAAGAAGCGATTGATAAGGTCGTGGGAGAATTGCAGCAGCTCCGTGCCTACGGTCATGTGCACGATCAAGGCCAAGAGCACACCCATGAGGAACCGCTGCCGGAAGTGACTGATGAATTCGCGAAATCATTCGGCGAATTTGAAAGCGTGGCGCAAATGCGCGAGAAAATCAAGGAAAATATCACCCGTGAAAAAGATCATGAAATGAAAGACAAGCGACGCATTGCCATCATGGAAGCGATCATTGAAAAAACCGACTTCCCTGTGCCGGCTATCGTGCTGCATAGTGAACAAGAAAAAATGCTGGCGCAAATCGAAGCGGACATTGCACGCGCCGGCTTCACGCTTGATGACTATTTGAAACAAAGCAATAAGACCAAGGAAGGAATGATGGACGAATTCAAGCCGGAAGCGGAAAAGCGCGCCCGCGTGCAGCTGGTACTCAATGCCATCTCCCGCCAGGAAAATATCGTACCGTCCGATGAAGAAGTGAAGATGGAAACCGAACGCCTTATGGCCATGTACCCCGGCGCCGACCAAGCCCGCACCGAGGCCTACGTCGACATGATGCTCACGAACGAAAAAACCTTGGCTGTCCTCGAAGGAAAATAAATACTCAAAAAACCAGCTAGGTCGGACCTAGCCGGTTTTTGCATTTTTGTGTAAAAACGGTATAGTGGGAATATCAGATACGCAGTTATGACTGAACGAATTATTGGAATTTTAGATTTTGAAACCTTATGTTAATACCAACCGTTATTGAAAAAACAACGAATGGAGAGCGCGCGTATGACATATACTCCCGCCTGCTCCGTGACCGCATTATTTTCCTCGCCGGACCGATTGATGACAATGTAGCGAACATTGTCATCGCCCAGCTGCTCTTTCTTGCCAACGAAGATAATAAAAAAGATATTTATTTATACATCAATTCTCCCGGGGGTTCTGTAACCGCCGGTCTTGCCATTCTTGATACCATGCAATTCATCAAGCCTGATGTTTCAACTATTTGTATTGGTATAGCCGCATCCATGGGATCACATCTTCTGGCGGCAGGAACGAAAGGAAAAAGATATGCCCTTCCAAACTCAGAGGTCATGATTCACCAACCTTCAGGCGGCATGGAGGGTAAAGCAAGTGATCTCGAAGTCAATATAAAGCAAATTTTAAAAACCCGTCAGGTTTTAAATGAAATTTTTGCAAAAAACACTGGCCAAAAACTCAGTCAGATAGAAAAAGATATGGATCGTGATTTCTATATGGACGCACAAGAAGCCAAAAAGTACGGCGTGATTGATGAGGTTATTACCAAAGCAGCAGCAATAAAATAACATGCATATCAGCGTTATACTCCCGATCGCATTGTTGCTCGGTGGAGTGTTGGGATATGTATTGCGTATCATCATTCTGCAGGCACAAAAAAACTCTTTGGAACTTTCCATATCGGAACGGTTATTGGCCGCGCGCGAGCAGGCTCAAAAATTGATTGATGAAGCTCATGCCAAATCGGATGAGGTGCATGAACGATTGGTCCGTAAGGAAGCCCTGCTCGACAGCCGCCAACTGGAGCTCGATGAACGGGCCGGCATTCTGGAAGAAAATAAGATATTGCTGGCCGAAGAGTTGGACACGGCCGAAGCGTTGCGCCAAGAATATGAAGAAGATTTGGTGACGTTGGCTGGCATTACCAAAACAGAAGCACGCGAACTGTTGCTGGAAGAAACGGAAGCGCAATATCACGAAGACTTGGAAGTGCGTTCCCATAAGCTTGATACGCAGATGCGGGAAACATTGGGCGATCGTGCCAAAAATATTTTAGTCATGGCTATTCAACGCTTAGCCGTACCGACTGCCAATGAATTGACTACCAGTACGGTCACCATTCCCAATGAAGAAGTGAAGGGTAAAATCATCGGCAAAGAAGGGCGTAACATTCGTACCTTTGAACGATTTAGTGGGGTGGAGTTGCTCGTCGATGAAAGTCCCGGTGCCATCGTGGTGTCGTGTTTTGATCCGGTCCGTCGTGCCATTGCAGTGCAAGCACTGCAAACCTTGGTAGAGGATGGCCGCATTCAGCCGGCTCGTATTGAGGAAGAACTGGAACTGGCGCGTGAAAAAATTCATGAAACAATCAAAGAGAAAGGTGCTGCGGCAGTCTACGAGTGTGGCATCTACAACTTTGATCCGCGTCTCGTAGCGATATTGGGACGACTGCATTTTCGTACCAGCTACGGACAGAATGTCTTGCAGCACTCTATTGAAATGGCGCACATCGCGGAAATGCTGGCGGCGGAAGT
>JAQBRM010000032.1 GCA_028286485.1 Candidatus Nomurabacteria bacterium | reverse complement strand
CTGAACGCATCAAAAACATACTTCAAGGTCTTCGGCATTGTCTATGGCCTTATTGCGATCATGGGATTTATCGGCGGAGGAATGGTGCTCGGTATGATGATGAACACGGCAGACAATCTGCTCCACGTTATCATTGCGGCCTACTCTCTTTACTTTGGTTTCCGAAATGAAGGAAGAATGTAATAGGTGCGGGTTTTAAAAGAGCCGATCACGAAGTGATCGGCTCTTTTACTTTTTATTCAAAATGTATTTTCTCAAAGACCTTGGCGTGTTCGGCCAGCAGGGGATACTGTGTCAATGTTTGATCTGCCGCCACCAGCGCGATGGCTGCCTGTCGCGCCGCTTCCACCAGTTTGATATTGCGCAAGGCTTCCATGCCGATATCGGAAATGCCCCACTGTCCGGTACCGCTGAGTTCGCCCGAGCCGCGCAGCTGCAAATCATACTCGGCCAGTTCAAAGCCGTTTTTTGCCGCCAAGAATAGCTTCATGCGCTCCATTGTTCTTTCAGACTTTGCTTCGGCAAAGAGGTAGCAGTACGGTTGGTAGGATGAGCGCTGCACGCGGCCGCGCAGCTGGTGCAGCTGTGACAGGCCGAAGCGCTCCGCTCCTTCAATGATGATAACCGTGGCATTGGGTACATTCACGCCGACTTCCACCACCGATGTTGCCACCAGGATATCTGTTTCGTGTCGCACGAATGCCAGCATGCTCGACTCTTTTTTCTCCTTGGTCATTTTGCTATGCAGGATGCCGATACGATATTCGGGAAATATTTTTTCCTGCAAACGCTTCGCTTCACTCATGACATTTTTCATTTGTATTTTTTGCTCCATATCCTTGTCCGGTTCATTGATACGAGGACAAATGATGTAGACCTGTTGCCCTTCTTGCAATATCACACGAATTTTTTCATAGATGATTTCGCGTTTGTCGGGAGTGATCAGTTCGGTCATGACTTTCTTGCGGCCGGCCGGCAGCTGATCGAGCACTGACAGATCCAAGTCTCCATATATCGTGAGTGCCAAGGTACGAGGGATAGGAGTAGCGGTCATCGACAGCAGGTGAGGGAAGTGGCTGTCTTTTTTGGCCAAGCCCTTGCGCTGGTTCAAGCCGAAGCGATGCTGCTCATCGATAATAGCCAAGGCCAAATGCTTGAAGGTCAGGCTTTTTTGAATCAGTGCATGCGTGCCGATAACGATGGGAATTTCGCCGTTGGCAATCCACTTGGACAGTTGTGTGCGGGAAATAGTAGTCCAATTATCTTTGTTGGACGCCACCTTGCTGGGAAATTTACGACAACCGGAGCCGGTAATCAGTGCAATGGAAATACCGGTATAGCGAAAGAGTTCAATGAAGCTTTCAAAATGCTGTGTGGCCAGAATTTCCGTCGGTGCCATGTAGGCAACCTGCAAGCTACCGAAGGTCTGTTTCTTTTCTAACGTACCCGGACGATTCATAATAGTGGCGTACGCTGCCACAGCTGCCACCGCAGTCTTACCGCTACCGACATCACCTTCCAAAAGTCGTGACATAGGCACGGACTGTTCCAAGTCATGCAAAATATGATCGATGGCCGTATGCTGCGCTTCCGTTAATGGAAAACCAAAACGACTGATGAAGTCCTTGGTGTCGGTACCGGAAGCATCAATGGCATAGGCCACTTGTTCCTTGACCTGCGCGCGTTCTTTCTGCCGCGCGATATTAATGGAAAATATTTCATCAAAGGCAAAGCGCTTGCGTGCGATCACCGCATCGTCCTTGTTCTTGGGTCCGTGAATCCAGATCAAGGCCGTCTTTAATGCCGGCAAGGAATATTGATCGAGCAGTGCCGTTGGAATGTGGTCCGGGATTGTTTCCAGCACGGTCAAGGCACGAGTAATGGCATGATGGAACCACAGGCTCGACACACCGCGACTCTCGGCATAGATCGGTGTCAGCACTCCCGTCTCGTCGGCGGCAAAGAGGGAATCATGACTATCAATAGGCAGTGCTTTTTCTTCGCGCACCACCGGATTGACCAATGCCAGCTTTTCCTTGTACATGGTAACTTTGCCGGTCAGTTCAATCGTGTCACCGACATGCAGCATTTTTGCGAGATAGGGTTGGTTGAACCAGACGACGGGCATCGTGCCGCTCACGTCTTCAATAACAGCTTCGCTCATGGTCATTTTTGTCTTCCATGTCTTCTTGGCCACGATTTTTTTAATCGTGCCGCGCACGGTGGCGGTCGAACCCTCGCTCAATCCTTGGATGGAAATAAAAATGCTCTCATCGGCATAGCGAGCGGGGAAATGATAGAGCAAGTCCTGTACGGTGAAAATGCCGAGCTTGGTCAGGCCTATTTTCGTGTCTTCCTTCAGTCGGGTAAGGCTTTCGACGGGAGACTGGAGGGTGATCATGAGGGTAGTATAGCAAAAGCGCCTCCCCGTAGGGGAGGCGCTTTTGTATTGGTGCTAATTCTTGCGAATTATCGACGATCGCCGCCACGGAATCCACCGCCACGGTTATCATTGCCACCCTCACGCTTTGGCTGAGCAATATCAACAAAGATGGTGCGTCCATCAAGTTCGGTATTGTTCAATTTATCAACAGCAGCTTGCGCTTCTGCATCACTTGAGAATTCAACGAAGCCAAATCCTTTTGATTTGCCAGTCATCTTGTCCATGATGATGTTTGCACTGGTAACAGTACCAACTTGTGCGAAGTACGCTGATAAACTTTGGTTGTCAGTATTGAATGAGAGACTACCGACGAAAACTTTATTATTCATTATGTATTTTACTTATTTATTATCGTTGCAACGCACTATTCGAATTTAGAGCACATTACAATCCTCACACTATAGCACACATTCATAAAAAAGCTCTTAATTTTTACTAAAGGAATAATAAAGGCTTGATTATAAGGATACGCTGCTTTTTGGCAGGAAATAGAACAATGGCGGGATAGCCAAGAGTACATAGGCAAGCGGGACAAAGAACATTGGAGCCAGTATGGCGAAAAAGTAAATAGTCGGTCCCACAAAGCTGCGATTCATGAAGACCATTGAGGCACCGGCCGCTTTGTGCACCCAGTATCGCAACAAACTGAAGCTGGCAGATGCACCGAATAGTACGAAGGCATACATGCTGACTGCCACCGGCGCGGGCGCATTGACACTCATTGTTTGGGTGACAAAAGGAATCAGTGTGACGAACAACAGCAACAGCATATTGAGCCACAGGATGCGTCGACGATTGATCGTGGTGATGGTTTGCGTGAGCTGATGATGGTTGACCCAGAAGATAGCGATGGCAAGGAAACTTAATACGAATGTCAGCAGGCTGGGAACGAGCGGAATAAGTCCCTGCAGGGAAAGTCGCCACGAACCGTTTTGCAAGTACGGCACGCGCAGCTCAAGGGCCAATAATGTCACTGCAATGGCAAAGACGCCATCACTGAATGACTCGAAGCGTAGGGTGTTGGTGGGCTGCATATGAAAAGTAGTATACTACCAATACGGAAGGGAATGAAAGAAAGAATACCTTCTGAAGCGTATCTATATGTACAAGCTGTCATTATAGTCCATTTCCGCTTGCTTGTATTACATTATTAATGAATTATTGAAAATTTTATGAATAAAAAATTACTTACGATCCCGGCCCTTATGCTTGCAGCCACCGTTATGACGGTTGGCATTACCAGCGCTTCCGCTGAAAGCACGCCGCTTCAGCTCGGTCTTACTTCACACGGTTCGACCTCGATCGGTTCCGGTGATGGAGTGAATGCAACCATACATTCAGATACTACTACTTCTGTTCGTGCGCAAACTAACAATAGTACCAGTGGAGAAATTGATGGCAATGCCATGATGGATTCCACGCATCACCTTGCGGGAGTATTCGGTACCGTGACTGCGATCAATGGCAACACCATTACCGTGACCAGTATTGGCTTCGGCAAAACAGCTCCCGCACAAACCTTTACTATTGATGCCAGTGCGGCAACTGTAGACAAGAATAAAGCAGCAAGCACCGTTTCCGGTATCGCAGTAGGCGACACCATTATGGCGCAAGGCACGGTAAACGGTACAGTCGTGACTGCTACCAAGATTCATGACGGTGTGATGATGAAAGGTAAGCCAAGTACCAAGCCAAACCCTGCTACAATTCCTGAAGGCAACGGCCAGCCAATCATCGGCGGTACCGTTACTGCAGTAAATGGCAACACGGTTACTATCACCAACAAAAGCAATGCTTCATACACTATTGATGTAACCAATGCGAAAATTACCAAGAATGACGCTACCGGCACTGTTTCAAACATTGCCGTGGGCGACAACCTCTTGGCGCAAGGCACTTTCAACGGCAACGCTGTTACGGCAGTCAATGTCGTAGATAGCGCAAGTGTTTCTTCTACCACTGATGCTAAGGGAGCCCACGGTTTCTTCGGTTCAATCGGCAGCTTCTTCTCCCATCTCTTCGGATTTGGAAAATAATCTTCAGAACCAAAAACTCCATAATAATCGAAAAATAAAAGCGCGGTGTCCCTACGGGACACCGCGCTTTTATTTTTCCCTCCTTTGAGCTATGATATCTTCACAATCTGGAGGATTGGATGAGTGGTTTAAATCAACGGTTTACTAAACCGTCGACTGTAAAAGGTCCGTGAGTTCGAATCTCACATCCTCCGCCAAGTGAGATTCGAACTTACTTCTCAAAAATAAAAATCTGCTATACTTTTATCATGACCTACAATCTTCATCCAATTTTTGTCCATTTTCCTGTTGCGATGCTTTTTGTGTATTCAATTATAAAAGTTCTGCCACTGAAGAAATGGTTTCCCAACGTCGCATGGAGGGATATTGAACGAGTCCTACTGGTAGTGGGAGTATTGGGAGCATTTGCCGCACTGGCCACAGGGGACGCCGCCGAACACCTTGTTCATCCGAACAGAGCGTTGGTGAATGCGCACTCAAACTTCGCCGCGATTGCTACATTTATATATGGAGCATTGTTGGTAGGGGAGATTGCCGCTATCATTAATGCCAGGCATTATATCTATGGAAAAAGCTGGCAATGGATTTCAGCAATCCTGCAATTTATTGAAACTGTATTATGCAATCCGATTTTTTCGGGTATTCTTTCCGCACTCGGTTTTATTGCCATCAGTATTACGGGATTATTGGGCGGAACGATTGCGTACGGGTTGACTGCCGATCCGGTCGCGCCGTTTGTATTGAAGATGTTGGGAATCTCGCTCTAGTTCAATAATTATTTATTGCCGTATGCTTCCTCCAACGCCTTAATATCGAATTTTTTCATCTTGAGGAATGCTTGGGTGACACGAGCGGTGGTTTCGGGATCGCCGGTCGTCATCATGGTGGCGAGCGCGGTCGGCACGATCTGCCATGAGATGCCATACTGATCTTTCAGCCAGCCGCATTGCTCGGAGGCGGGTACGGCGGACAGCGTGCCCCAGTAGTAGTCAATCTCTTCCTGCGTGTCGCAGTTCACCACGAATGATACCGCTTCATTGAAATTAAAATCATGCGCGGCGGAGCTATCCATGGCCATGAAGTTCATACCTTCCAGCGTGAAGCGCGCATGCTTGATGAATCCTTCCGTATCACCCTCGCCTTTTTCATAGGGCATCACCATATCAATGTTTGAGTCATGAAAAATATTCGTATACATCTCCATCGCTTCTTTTGCTTTGCCCGCACCGTTGTTGGTGAACATCAAGAGGGGAGTGATTTTTTGTTCTGCCGGCTGACCCTCATTGAATGACAGCTGCCATGACAATCCATACTTGTCTTGCAGCCAGCCGTACTTCTGCGCCCATGGATACGTGTCGTAGGGCATTAAAATCTTGCCGCCGTCACTGAGCTTGTTCCAGACCGCGTCGATCTCCGCCTGGCTGTCACAGTTCACGAATAATGAGATGGAGGGATTGAGTTTGAAGTACGGTCCGGCACTGATCGCCATAAAGGGTTGTCCGGCCAGCTCGAACGTTACCATGCGCGCATTACCGGAAGGACTATCGGGAATGGTGACCCCGTTGGTTATTTTTGAATCGGGAAAAAGGGAAGTGTAGAACGTTGCGGCCTCCTGCGCTTGCGTATCGAACCAAATGTGAGGAATTATTTTTTTCATATCCTTAGTATACCGTATAATATAAGACCTTTACACGGTGGGAGTCCTGATGTAGTATGCATTTATTCCGAAAAGTGGAAGTTTAAGAGCGGTAATTCGTATAAAAAAGTATGACTAAATATGGTTTTAAATCAATAACAGGGGCGATTTTCGGGGCAATAATGGCCTTGGTTTTTGCCGGTCAGGTTTCAGCCATGACACCGAGTCTTAATTTGGTAAGTAATGGTTATGGCACCTTGCAGGCTACCGTCTACGGCGATGCCAACTCACCGGTTATTTTGGACTACTATCTTTACAACCAACTGAATGGCGCGGGCATTATCGGCTATACCGACCCGAGCGGTTCTTTCTCTGGTCAACTCAATCCGCTTACCTACAACATTCCCAACGGCTCACAGGTGGTGGTAATGGTGAATGGCCAGCAGTCCAACTCGGTTCTATGGCAAGGCAATGGCTACAACCAATATCCAAATAATGGCTACCCGAACAATTACTTGAACAGCACAGTGTCTCTTAGTCAGACGAACGCGACACTTGCTGCGGGTCAAACACAAACTGTGTATATTAATACCACCTACAACGCCAGCTCCTACAACGGCAATCAATACTATATTTCCAATCCATCAAACGGCATTGTTTCTGCAACGGTGAGTAACAACACTATCACCTTGTACGGACAGAATGTTGGCACTGCTACCGTTACTGTTTGCTCCACTGCTTCTAGTACGTATAGTACCTACTACAGTAATACTGCCAATAACAATTGTGCCAGTCTCTATGTAACCGTTACGGGCTCAAATTACTATCCAACTCCATATCCATACCCAACGCCGTATCCGACTCCTTACCCAGCTCCATATCCCGCACCATACCCGTATCAGATAACGAGCTACAATACATTGAGTGCAAGCAACACCAATGTGCAGGTAACCGTAGGCAGTAGCGGCACCGTGACATTGTATGACAATGGCAATAGTTATTATCCCTACACCGGCTACAATAATGGCGGTACCAACTACTATGTTTCGAATAATAATCCGGCGATTGCTTCCGCCATCGTCACCGGCAATACACTCACTGTCTATGGGATGAATGCCGGTACTATCACTCTGTCAGTTTGTTCTTCCCAGAGCAATCAGTGTGTTCCGGTCAATGTGACCGTTATCGCTCCCGTGTACTACACCACCGCTTCATACCGCTACCCCTCACCAAACGGCCAGTGGTACTACTCCAAAAACAATCATTGTTGGACCCATCGATAAATAATATGGAAAAAATCCCTCTGTTGGAATTCAATTGAGGGATTTTTACTACATTTCTAGAAAAAATGTTTTGGCTGTGGTACAGTAGCCACACGGCATACTATATATAGTATGCGCGCAATATGGAGACGTGTCGGAGTGGTCTAACGTACCTCCTTGCTAAGGAGGCAGGTGTCACAGCCTCGCGAGTTCGAATCTCGCCGTCTCCGCCACCTCGTGCTAGCACGAGACGCTATGAAATACGAGATTTTTGATGTTGCTATATTATATATAGGGTAACAATTTAGGAACAAAAACCCCTGCAAGACCAAGATTTCAAAAAATGCTATTATCAAGCAATGAAAAATATTGCCATATTTGGTACATCTCGATCTGGAAAATCAACCCTTTCAAGAATGATAAGTAAAAAATATCTTTCGAGTGCGATGAAAATTAAAATAAGCAATCGTTATTTCACCTCAAGATTTTCTTCAAAACTCCGCGCATTGATAGCTGAAAAAAGAGACCAAATATTTTTTATTGATATTAATGACTGGAAATTAAAAATTGAGAAAAAGGAAAACGCCGTACAGGCCGGCGTTTTCTAAGGACCTATTAAGTATAGAAAAATGATATAGAGAAGTCAAATGGTAAATGTTATTCATTTAATTAGAAGGTAAATTTTTTCTAAAGAAAAAAGGGCGGTTATCCCGATTTTGAAGAAAATGAGGGGAAGGGCTTGTGTTACACTGGAGGTATGACTACCTCATACAAAATCATTGCCAGCGACTTCATTGTCGATGATGTCTTGCCCAAGAATATCAGCAGCAAGCAATACACTTTTACCATCAAGGATATGCCGAGCGAGGACAAGCCTCGCGAGAAGCTGAGCAAGTATGGTCCGGCTACGTTGTCGACGCAGGAGCTGGTGGCGGTATTGCTGGGGACGGGCACGACCAAGGAGGACGTGCTCAGCATGTCATCGCGCATCATCAAGGACTACGGTACCCGAGCGCTGGCCAGCCAGACCAATGCGGAAACATTGGCCAAGGACCTCGACCTGCCGTTGATGAAAGCCATGCAGATCGTGGCTTGTGCCGAGCTGGGCCGCAGGTTTTTCGAGAAACGCACCAGCGGCCCGCAAACCATTCGCAATGCCAAAGATGTCTACGAATACTTACAGGACATGCGCAATCTGCCCAAGGAACATTTGCGCGGCATCTATCTCAACAGCCATCACCGCATTATTCACGATGAAGTCATTTCCATAGGCACCATCAACAGCAACATGGTGCATCCGCGTGAAGTATTCAAGCCGGCCATCGAGCACGGCGCAGCCGCGGTGATATTGGCACACAACCATCCGTCCGGCATTGTCACGCCGAGCCAAGCCGATATCGATATCACCAAGCACATTATCGAGGTCGGCAAACTCATCGGTATTCCCGTCGTCGATCATGTCGTGATCACGAAAAACAAATTTATCAGCATTGATGTAGCGTATTAAATATATGACCACCGCCAAACAGTACAGCATACCAGTCGTTCCCGGATATTTCTCCCCGCAGTCCTCCCTTATGTCATTCATGGTCTTGCATGACGCACCGCTCAGCAAGCAGAGTGAACTGCAATTGTACTTCAACGATCTCTATCAAGTCTTCATGCATCGCGTGGCGAAGTTTGCCATTGCCGACCACACACCGAGCGCAGATGAAGATAAGCTCGCCAGTATGTTTCTGGAATTGGTGAAAACCAAACGAGCATTGCGGGAAGAATAGCTACCACTTGCGCGCATAGCCATGCGCCAAGGCTACGGCACAAATATTCCTGGCACCGGCCGCGCGTAACGCGCGGCCGGCTTCCGTAACGGTACTGCCCGTCGTAATGACATCATCGATAATGATGTAGAGCGCGCGGCGATCTATCATCCCGACCGCTTTCATGGAGTGGCGGAGATTCTGCTGCCGCTCCTTTCTGGTATGGGTATGCGCTTGCGGATCGGTGGCGCGGGTTTTAGTAAGGAGTAATTGCAGCGTTGCCGTAGGCAACGCTGCTTTCATCCACTCCGCGATGACCTTGCTCTGATTGAAGCCACGACTGTTGGTCTTGCTACGATGCTGGGGAATAGGAACCACGATAAGCGGTACCGGTACCGCACTCTGCAGCAGGGAATCAATATGCTCCATCACGATAGGCGCGCCGCGTACGGCCAGCGATTTCGCCAGCGCGCTTTTGCGATGGTATTTCAATTCCCAAACCGCTTGCTGTACCAATGGATGCTCATAATTAAACAACGCCACACAGTTTGCAGGTTCTATAATAGCCGCAGCGGCAGGAATAGTCTTGTAACATGACGAACAGAGCGCAGTACCGGATCGCCGACAGCCGGCGCATCGTTCAGGGAAGAATACCGAAATGATCTGGTCAAACATAGGCAATCAGGAATTTTAAGTTATACTACTTAATATATATGGACAGTATACTCTCTGGGATAAAAAGCGCACTTTCAGGGCTTTTTGGCAAAGCGGGCGACAATCGCGTAGTCGGTATTGATATCGGCACTTCTTCCATCAAGGTAGTGGAGCTGAAAAAAGAGGGCGGACGGGTGATATTGGATACCTATGGCGCTTTGGCCTTGGGACAGTATAACCCTGAGGGTCATATCGGGCAGGTTACCAATCTCAATGTCGAGACCCTAGTGAAGGCGCTGACGGATGTATTGAAAGAAACCAATATTACCAGCACCAACATCGTGCTCGGTATTCCCTCCATTTCATGTATTATTTTCATCCTGCAGCTGCCGGAAGAGATCGAGGAAAAAAGCTTGCCGATTGTTATTCCCAATGAAGCCAAGAAATTCATTCCCGTACCGATTGAAGATGTGTCCTTGGACTGGTATGTTTTGCCACGCCGTGAAGATTCCGGCAGTGAAGCCCGTGTGCTTTCCGAGAGCGGCAATGCCGCAACCATGTCAGTACTTGTCGTGGCAACATTGAATGAAACACTGACCAAGTACACTGATGTCTTACAGAAGACCGGTTTGCCAATGGACAGCTTGGAAATCGAAGTCTTCAGTCATATCCGTTCCGTCATGGCCCGTGAGCTGTACCCCGTACTAATTGTTGATATCGGCGCTTCAAAAACCAAGCTGACTATTGTTGAGCATGGTATCGTGGAAACATTCCGTTTGGTCAGTCGCGGATCACAGGATATGACCTTAGCCATCAGCCGCAGTTTGGAAGTGTCATTTGAACAAGCGGAAAATCTCAAGAAAGAGAACGGCTTACTGCCTCCTCCTGAATATCCGCATTTGGCTGAGCCGATCAAGATTCAATTGGCGGAAATTTTCCAAGAAACGAATGCTACCATTCTAGCGTATGAAAAACGGTACAATAAAAATATCGGCAAGGTTATTTTTACCGGTGGGGGAGCGATGACACGCGGACTGCTCGACTACGCCAAGCAAAGTTTCGCTACGGAACTCGCTATTGCCGACCCTTTTGCAAAAGTGGAATCACCGGTCTTCTTGGCGGGCGTATTGAAGAATACCGGTCCGGAATTTTCCGTGGCACTCGGTTTGGCATTGAAAAAAATTCAGTAATAATGGTATACTTTATCCATCAATGGAACCCGTTATTTCAACATCGTTCATTCCAAAACGTCCTGTCTCAACCGAGCCGCTTGTTTCTTCGTCGCATAGCGGTAATTCAATAGGACTACTATCATTAATTACCGTGGTGATCGTGATCGGCACTGCCGCCGCGTTCGCCGGTGTGTATATTTATCAGAAAACATTGACCGCGCAAGAGTCGTCATTGCAGGGGTCTCTCTCTCAGGCCCAAAATGGATTGGGGAGCGACTTTGTCACGCAAATGCAACGGCTCAGCCAGCGTATCAGCGGGGTGAAAAGCTTGATCCAAAATCACGTCGTCGTCTCTCCGATTTTTGCCGCGCTGCAAGCTACTACGTTGCAGAGCGTGTCGTATAAAACATTCACCTATCGCTTTACCAATGATGCCACCACCAATGCCAAGATGGTGGAAGTAGATGTGACCGGCACTGCCAAGGATTATGCCACGCTTGCACTGCAATCCGATGCATTTGCTCAAAACAATCTCATTAAAAACCCCGTCTTCTCAAATTTGACGGTGAATGACCAAACTTCCGGAGTAGACTTCAAGCTGATTTTCACCGTTGATCCCACCAGTCTGTCCTACCTCGCTTTTATTAACAGCATGACTCCCGCTCAAGCGGCTGTTTCCAGCGTTCCTTCTGCCGTACCTGTCATGGTCACTCCGGTCGTAACCCCACCTACCCATTAATATGAGATATTTTTTCTTCCTAACAGTAATAGCAGCATCAGTCGGGATATTTATTGTATTTATCCTGCCGCGTTACAGCGCTATTCAAACGGCTCGCGCCGCTATTGTTTCTTATAATACCAACCTTGTTACCGCCAACCAGCTGCAACAATCCCGCCAAGCGCTGATCGCCCAATACAACGGTATTTCAAAAGATGATTTGAACAACATCCAGACATTATTGCCGGATAGTGTGGACAACATCCGTCTTATTATCCAGATCAATGCGCTTGCAACCAAAAACGGACTGGCTTCCTTGCGACAAGTGGATTACAGTGCCGATCAAGCCGCTATCCCCGCCGCTTCAACGTTGCCCGCCAGCACCAGTACGCCTTCCGCCACTCTCCAGCCGTATGCACCGTTCACCATTTCATTTGAAACATCCGGTCAGTATTCCAACTTTCTCTCCTTCATTTCCGATCTTGAACAAAATTTGCGATTGGTGGATATTACCAGTATTGATTTCACTTCCGCCGCGGATTCATCCACCACCGGTACTGCCGGCCCCGCCATTCAACCGGGCAGCCAGTCCGTGGCCAGCGGGTTGAAATACAAGGTCACTTTAAAAACCTATTGGCTGAAAAAATAGTATGAATAAAAAAGTTAAAATTTTTGCCATCATCGTCCTCGTCATCGCAGTGTTGATTGGAGCATATTCGTATTTCGGCAATAGCGCTCCAGCCGCTAGCACCAGCAGCCTGTCTACGACCGCCGGGGTGCCGCTCTTGGCGGGAGGGGGCGGCAGCGTTACGCCGGGCTTGAGCACGGGCAGTTTTTCCAATGTCCTTTCCGGTATTAACGGTATTACGCTCGACACTTCTATTTTTTCAAACTCGGGGTATAAGGCATTGCGTGACAATCCGGTAGTGCTTGGTACCGCTACGATCGGACGACAAAACCCCTTCGCGCCCATCGGTACGGACAGCGGTGCCGCACAAGCTTTATTGCAAGTGGAAACGTTGGCGCCGGATAAAATTCTCAGCACCTCCGCGGAATTCGGCGCTTTGATTACATCCACTACCACCGCTCCGAGTACGGTAGTCTTTCAATACGGATTGAGTGATGCATTTGGTTCCGATACCACGCCCGTGGCAGTCAGTAAAAACAATACGGCACTCTTCACGGCCACCAATTTGGTGCCGAACACGCTGTATTATGTGGAAGCAGTGGCAGTGCAAGGGTCGAGTACCGCTACGGGCACCATTATGTCATTTACCACTGCGGCAGCGCAGCCGAAACACTAATGTTTCTCGACTTTCTTCTGGCGCAAAATCTTATTACCGAGCTCCAGTATAACCGCGTCTTGGCGGAACTGGATCATGAGTATAACGGCGATATCACCGCCGCTTTGATAGGAGGCGGCTTGGCCGAGGATGTCATTACACAGAACAAGGCCACTTTTTATAAAATACCGTACGTCAAGATCAATCCGAATGAAATTTCCGCCGCGACCTTGAAATACATTCCCGAAGAAGCGGCCAAACAGTATAACTTCATTCCTATCAGTTTCGCCGATGGAGTGCTATCAATCGGGGTCACCGAACCGGAAAACATCGAAGGGATGAACGCGCTGCAATTCATGTCCGTAAAAATCGGCCTACCTTTTAAAATGTTCCTCATTTCACCCAGTGATTTCAAAATGGCCATGCAAGGCTATCGCTCCGGCACGCAAGAAGTGGACAAGGAAATCAACGAGCTCAATGGCGAACTTGAATTAGCCAATAAAAAAGATGCTCAAGTCGGCGCTGCTCCGGTCAAGAAAGAATTATTGGCAGGACAGTCTGAAAAAATAGTGGAAGACGCGCCAATCATTAAAATCGTGGCCGTTATTATCGAGCATGCCATTGAAGGCGGCGTATCCGATATCCACATTGAAAATGACGGTAAGGGGGTGAAGGTACGCTACCGTGTTGACGGGACGCTCCACACTACCTTGGTCCTGCCGATCAGCAGCTTCAGCGCCATCATTGCACGCATTAAAATTCTTTCCAACTTACGATTGGATGAAAAGCGCAAGCCGCAAGACGGCAGCTTTGCCACGGTCGTCAACGGACGAAAAATCGAATTCCGTGTCTCCACCTTCCCCGCCTACTACGGGGAAAAGGTCGTGATGCGTATTTTGGATGCCGAGAACGGGGTGAAAAATTTGGAAGATCTTGATCTGACGCCGGCTAATTTGGAAATGGTGCAGGCGGGGCTTGCCAAGCCCTATGGGCTCATCCTTATTTCCGGACCGACCGGCTCCGGTAAGAGTACTACGCTGTATTCAATGTTGTCGGCCGTCGATAAGGAGGGGAGTAACGTCGTGTCATTGGAAGATCCGGTCGAGTATCAAATTCAAGGAGTGACCCAATCACAGGTCATGCCGGAAATCGGCTATACCTTCGCCTCCGGCCTGCGTTCCATTTTGCGTCAGGACCCGAACATTATCATGGTGGGAGAGATCCGCGACAAGGAAACGGCCCAGCTGGCCATTCAAGCCGCATTGACCGGTCACTTGGTGCTTTCGACTATCCACACCAACAGTGCCATTGGTATCGTGCCGCGTCTGATTGATATGGGAGTGGATCCGTACCTGATCGCACCGACCTTGATTATGGCCATTGCACAGCGTCTGGTGCACCGCGTGCACCCCAGCTCTCGCCATGAGGTACCGATGGACGACATCACCCGCGAATTCATGAAGAAAGAATTTACCGATCTCAGTCCGGATGAGATCAAGAAGCTCAATATCAATCCGGATAAGATGTTCGACGTGCGCCCTTCGTCCGAGGCGCCGTCCGGTACCCATGGCCGTATTGCGGTCTTTGAAATGTTCATGATTGATCGGGATATTCAGCAAGTTATCTTGAAAAACCCGACCGAGCCGGAATTGTACAAGATCACCCGCGCCAAGGGCATGCTCACGATGCGCGAAGACGCCCTGTTGAAAGCCTTGAAAGGGGAAGTGAAGATGCAGGAAGTCTTCGGCTTGTAACGCGTGGACGATACAATATAAAGTACGCTATACTACACACAGCATGGACTATAAAAAATCTTTTGAAGCGCTGATAGATATATTAATACGGGAAGACGGCTCGGACCTTCATATTTCAGCGGGGCGCTTTCCGGCAGTGCGCGTCAACGGCGAGCTTATTTTCCTTCTCAACCGAGCGGTCATTGCCCAAGAGGATGTTTCCGGCATGTTGAAAGCCATTTTGTCCGAGGATCACTACAAGCACTTTCTGCAAGTGGAAGAATTGGACTTTTCATACGACTATCAGGGCAAAATCCGCCTGCGCGGTAACGCCTTCGTCCAGCAAGGCAAGTTGGCCATGGCACTGCGGCTCATTCCGGAAGTGAAAACGCTGGAAGGGCTCAACTTACCGCCTCTTTTGGGAGAGTTCGCGCGCAAGCGACAAGGATTTTTCCTCGTCGTTGGGCCAGTGGGGCAGGGCAAGTCCGCCACGATGGCTTCAATGGTGCGTTTGATTAATGAAGAACGACCGGCGCATATTTTGACCATTGAGGATCCGGTGGAATATACCTACACCCAAGGCAAATCCATTATTGATCAGCGGGAAATCGGTATTGATACGGCGGACTTCCAAGGTGCTTTAAACTCCGCGTTTCGCCAAGATGTGAATGTCATTCTGATCGGTGAAATGCGCAATGCCGAAACCATCGGTACTGCTGTCACGGCGGCTGAAACCGGCCACTTGGTGCTTTCCACGCTGCATACAAATAATGCCTCTCAAACCATTGATCGTATCATTGATTCATTTCCGGCTACCCAGCAGGACCAGATTCGCGTGCAGTTGGCCAGCTCATTGATCGGTGTCTTTTCACAGCGTTTGATCCCGCGTATTACCGGCGGCCGTATTCCCGCCTATGAATTATTGATTAATAATAATGCCGTAGCGAACCTCATTCGTGAGAAACGTACACATGAAATAGATATGGTGATTGAAACCGGATCGGAACAAGGCATGATTGATATGAACCGCTCACTGCTCGACCTGGTCCGTCGCGGCGAGATTACCATTGAGAATGCGTACGCCTATGCGCTTAATCCCAAGAGCTTG